>JBBWZU010000829.1:0-3926 GCA_039649225.1 Hyphomicrobiales bacterium
AGCCCGAGGCTCTGCCGGATGCGCTCGACATCGGCCGGCGTCGCCTGATCACCCGCGATCACCGTCGCCGGATCGCCCGGCGCGATGAACAGCAGGCTGAACACGAACAGCGCGACCACCACCATCACCGGGACGGTCGCCAGAATGCGCCTGGCGATGTAAGTGAACATGAGCTGAAGGCTACCGCATCATGCGGTTTTACTCACGCCCCAGGCAAAGGGGATTGGCCCCTTCACGATGCCGCTGACATTCTTGCGCCACGCCTGATAGCCGAGGAAGAACCCGGTCGGCGCGTACACCACATTGTCGAGCGCGGCCTTGTTCAGGCGCTTGATGGCGGCCTTTTCCTCATCGAGGTTCTTGGCGTCGAACCATGCCGTCACCTCGGTCTCGACGGAGGGAACGTTCGGCCAGCCGAACCAGGCGGTGTCGCCGGTGGCACGGATCGCGATGTAGACGGCGGGATTCACGCAATCCGCGCCGGCATGCCACGTGTGGAACATGCCCCAGCCGCCCTGTCCGGGCGGAGATTTCTGCGCGCGGCGCTGGCCCGTCGTGCCCCAGTCGGTCGCGACGAAATCGACATTCATGCCGATCCGCTTGAGCAGCTCGGCCGTCACGTCGCCTTGTGCCTTGGTGATCGGCTGGTCTTGCGCCACCACGCAGGTCACCGGCTCACCTTTGTAGCTGCTCTCTGCCAGCAGCTTCTTGGCCGCCGTGAGATCGCGCTTGCCTTTCAGGATCTCGCCACCCTCTTCGCTGTAGAGCGGCGTTCCCGGCGTAAAGTAACCCGGCAGCGGCTTCCACAGGCTGTTGTCGTCCCCGACCAGGGCGCGCATGTATTCTTCCTGGTCGAGCGCCATCAGCACCGCGCGCCGTACCTTCACGTCGTTGAATGGCGGATGCAGATGGTTCATGCGGAACGAGCCGATATTGCCGAGCGGATCGGCGATATCGACCGAGATGTTGCGATTCTTCTTTAGCAGCGGAACGAGGTCGGTGATCGGGTTTTCCCACCAGTCGACCTCGCCGTTTTGCAGCGCGGCGGAGGCTGTCGCGGGATCGGGCATGATCACCCATTCGATGCGGTCGAGCAGCATGTTCTTGCCGCCGGCGAGCCAGGACGCCTTCTCCTGGCGCGGGACATAATCGGCGAATTTCTCGAACACCGCCTTGGCGCCGGGCACCCATTCGGCCTTCGCGAACTTCATCGGGCCCGAACCGATATATTCATCGATCTGCTTGAACGGGTCGGTCTTGGCGATCCGTTCCGGCATAATGAACGCCATCGGCGTCGAATTCTTGCCGAGCGCGAGCAGCATCTTCGGGAAAGGCTTCTTGAGCACCCACTTCACGGTGCGGTCGTCGACGGCGACCAGCTCCTGCTGCAGCGCCTTGATCATCACGCCCATGGAGTCGCGCGCCGACCAGCGGGTGAGGCTCGCCACCACGTCCTTGGCGAGCACCGGCGAGCCGTCGTGGAACTTGAGCCCGGAACGCAGCTTGAAGGTCCAGGTCAGGCCATCGGCGGAATTCTCCTCCGACTCCACCATCTGGCGCTGCGGCGTGAGCGTCTCATCGAAGCCGTAGAGCGTATCCCACACCAGCACCGAGGCGTTGCGCACGACGTATTGCGTCCCCCAGATGGGGTCAAAGTTCGCAAGGTTTGCCTGCGGCACGAACCGCAGCGTCTTGGCCGCCGCGCCCTGCGAAATGGCCGGCGTGGCCAGCCCGCCCGTCGCCGCCAAGGCACCCGCGCCCGCCGAGACCCTCAAAAACGTCCTGCGATCCATATGGCAACTCTCCCAGTTGAACTCTATTCGCCGCCCAAAGCTGCGCCAGTCTGCCACTTCTTTCGGCGGATTGCATATGCCTTGCGAAGCGGAAGCCCGAGCGGCTGATGTCGGCACCCTCGCGGCTGACCTGAGCAAGCCGTATGCCATGTGGCCGGCGGTACACACGGCTATTGCGCCATTGCCCGTCATGTATCATGCGGGTTCCTGGTCCCCTCCCCGGATAGCCGACACCGTGAACGAAATCGCGCGACACACTGGATCAAACACCGGCTGGACGGCACCGAACGACCCGTTGGGCGCCTTCTGCCGTGAAAACCACGCGGCGTTGCAAGGATCGAGATCGGGTTCCCTGGCCGGGTTGACGTTCGCGGCCAAGGACGCTTTCGAGATCGCCGGCGCGCGTACGGGCTTCGGCCAGCCGGACTGGCTGCGTACTCATCCGCCTGCGCGCGAAACCGCGACCGCAGTGCAGCGAATTCTTGACTCCGGCGCCGACATGCTCGCCAAGACGCATTGTGACGAGCTTTGCTACAGCCTGACCGGCGAGAATGTGCATTTCGGCACGCCGGTCAACGTCAACGCGCCCGGCCGCGTGCCGGGTGGTTCGTCGAACGGCTCGGCGGCGGCAGTCGCGGGCGGGCTGGTGGATTTCGCGCTCGGCACCGACTGCGGCGGCTCGGTGCGAATTCCGGCGAGCTATTGCGGCATCATCGGGCTGCGGCCGACGCACGGACGCGTGTCGGACAACGGCGTGCTGCCGTTCGGCCCGAGTTTCGACGTCGTCGGCTGGTTCGCGCGCGATATCGAGCTATTTGCCAAGGTCGGCGACGTGCTGCTCGGCGCGGACGCGACCGCAGCACCAACACGGCTGATGGTCGCGGACGATGCGTGGGATCAAGTCGAGAAGCCGGTCGCCGATGCGCTGAGACCGGCGGCCAACATGGCCGAAGCCGCGCTCGGCAAGGCGCAGCATGTCCGCGTCAGTCCTGAAGGACTCGGCGAATGGTTCGAGGTGTTCCGCACGCTGCAGGCCGCCGAAATCTGGTCGACGCTCGGCAGGTGGGTGAGCGAGACAAAGCCACGGTTCGGCCCGGGCACGAAGGAACGCTTCGAATACGCTGCGACTGTCACGCCGGATCAGGTCGGTGCCGCGAACGCACGCCGCCGCGAGATCAGGACGCATGTCGGTGCGTTGCTTGGCGCTGACGGCGTGATCTGCGTTCCGACCTCGCCGCGTGTCGCACCGCTGCGCGGAACGCCGGCCGACAAGGTCGAGGTGGAGTACCGCAATCAGGCACAACGTATCCTTTGCATCGCTGGGCTGTGCGGCCTGCCGCAGATCAGCCTGCCGATGGCGACAATCGATGGCCTGCCGATCGGTCTGTCGCTAATCGGCGCAAGGAATTCGGACAAAGCGCTGATCGCGCTGGCGAAACGCGTTCTCGGCTAATCGTTCCGCTTGCCCCCGAGAAGGCGGGGACCCAGTTCTTCAGCTCTGGATGTCTTTCGCGGGCATGAGCGGAGTACACAAGAAGGCTGACCGATATGATCAGCAATCCAACGTCGTCTGCCGTTCCCAATCGGTCAGATGACGCGAATAGGCGTTCCAGTCGTCATGCCTGAGCTTCAGGTATGATCGTGTCAAATCTGCGCCGAGCCCTTCGCGCAGCACATCCGACTTCTCGAACACCCGCAGCGCGTCGAGCAGATTGAGTGGCAGGCGCTTTGCGCCCTTCACAGTGTGGCCCTCGGTGTACATGTTGACGTCAAGGCGCCTGCCCGGATCGCGCGTGTTGCGAATGCCGTCCATCCCTGAGACCAGCAACGCGGCCTGCAGCAGATACGGATTGACCGAACCGTCCGCGAGGCGGAATTCGAAACGGCCTGCATCCGGGATGCGGATCATGTGCGTGCGATTGTTACCCGCATACGTGATGGTGTTGGGCGACCATGTCGCGCCCGAGAGCGTCGGCGGCGCGTTGATGCGCTTGTAGGAGTTCACTGTCGGATTGGTGATCGCCGCCAGCGCACCGGCCGAATGCATCACGCCACCGATGAAGTTGTAGGCGAGCGCTGACAGACCAAGCTCACCCTTTGGATCATCGAAGACGTTCTTGCCCTTTTGCCACA
>JBBWZU010000015.1:0-3614 GCA_039649225.1 Hyphomicrobiales bacterium
GAAGCCGCGCTGACGCAGATCGAAGCCGACAAGCCGCTGATCTACCTTTATCACCAGGTGTGGGTCTTTGCGCACAGCGCAAAGCTCACCGGCTACAAGCAGGCTCCCGACGGCATCATCCGCCTGCAGGACATGAAACTCGCGCCGTAGAGCAATTGGCCGTTTGAGATTGCAGCGGCTGCCGCGAACGCAGTGTGCTCCCTCTCCCCATTGGGGAGAGGGCCGGGGTGAGGGGGACTAGTCTCTCGATAGTCCAAAACCCCTCACCCGGATCGCTTCGCGATCCGACCTCTCCCTATGGGAGAGGTTGACCGCTCCGGCCTTATTTCCACTTCGCAAGATAGAAGCGCGGCAGCTCGTCCGGATACGGCGTGAAGTCGAGCTGCCGGGAATAGCCGTAGGTCGTCACGTAAGTGTGCAGCGGCTGGAAATAGGCCTGCTCGGTGATGCGCTGGATCGCGGCCGAATAGGCTTTCCGACGCACCTCAACGTCATTGGATGATCCGCCCTCGGCCACCCATTTGATCACGTCGGGATCGCGCGCATAGTCGTCGGCCCCGCCGTCGAAATAATTGGGAAGGAAGGCCGACACGTCATTGATCGAAAAGCTGCCCCAACTGCCGAGATAGGTGCGCAGCTCGCCGGCCTTCGCGCGCTGGGTCAGCGCGGCGGTCTGCATCTGATTGATCTTGGCGCGGATGCCGACCGCCTGCAGGTAGTTCTGGACCGCCGCGCCCCACTGCGGCAGCACATAAGTCGCAAGCTCGACCTCAAAACCGTTCGGGAAACCGGCTTCGGCAAGCAACTGCTTCGCCTTGGCGGGATCGTAGTCGTAAAGCACGGCCGCCTCGGCATCGCAGCCGAATTGCGTCGGGAAGCAGGGCGCGGCCGGAACGCGGCTGCCGCCGGTGACGAGCTTGTCGGCGATCGTCTTGCGGTCGATCGCGTGCCAGATCGCCTGGCGAACCTTCAGCTTGGTGATCGGGTTGTCGGCGCCGGTGCGGCCGGCAGCGTCAAGCAACAGATAGCCGACCCGCATCGATTCCTTGCGTACCGCCGTCAGCATCGGAAGCTTGTTGACGTTGTCGAACTGGTCGGGGTTCAGGTTCCAGATCCAGTCGGCGCGCTGTGCGAGCAGTTCGGTCATCTCGGTCGTGGCATCCGGCACGAAGCGCACGCTCAGCTTCTTGATCGCGGGTTTTCCCTTCGGGCTGCCGGCCCAATAGTCCTCGAAGCGCTCGAAATCGATGGAAACACCGGGCTCGACCTTGGTGATCTTGTATGGACCGGCGCCGACCGGAGCCTTGGCGTAGCCTTCCGCTCCCACTTTTTCCCGATAGGCCTTCGGATAGATCGGCAGCACCAGCGCGAAATATTCCAGCGCCGCGGGTGTCGGTCGCTTCAATTTGACCCGCACCGAGAGCTCGCCGGTCTTCTCGGCCTTTTCGATCCAGTTGTAATTTGCCGGCGTCGAGACCTTGCTGGCCGGATCGGACACAAGGTTGAGCGTGTAGACCACGTCGTCGGCGGTAAACGGGCTGCCGTCGTGGAACTTCACCCCCGGCCGCAGCGTGAACTCGATCGTGGTCGTGTCGGGCAGCTTCCATTCGGTCGCGAGCAGCGGCTCGAGCTTGAAGGTATCGGGATTGCGGTAGACCAGCGCGTCCCAGCCCTGATGATGCATCACCACGCCGGTGCGCAGGTTGTTGTAGTAGGGATCGACATTCGGCAGCGCATCGCGCATCGAGATCCGCAATGTGTCGGCGGATTTTTGCGCCGGCGCGGGCGAAGCCACGACGCCGAGAACAGCCGCCGCGAGGATTGTCGCACCGAACTTCAATTGCACGCGCATAGTCCCCTCCATCAT
This sequence comes from Hyphomicrobiales bacterium, assembly GCA_039649225.1. Lineage (GTDB taxonomy): Bacteria > Pseudomonadota > Alphaproteobacteria > Rhizobiales > Xanthobacteraceae > PALSA-894. The sequence continues at coordinate 1,868 of JBBWZU010000015.1, forward strand.
TTCAATTCAGCGCCAATTCAAGCACGCCTCATGCCAAATGGCACTCTACTATTCCCTCCGGTGCCCGAACCATGAGCACCGGTGGCTCGCTGCGGCAGCGCTCGACCGCGATGCGGCAGCGCGGGTGAAACCGGCAGCCCGGCGGGATGTTGGCCGGATCCGGCATCGCGTCGCCGAGGCCGACATCCGGTACGCCGCGGCCAGGCTCCGGCGTCAGCACGCTTGCGAGCAGCGCCTGCGTATAGGGATGGCGTGGCGCACGGAACAAGGCGTCGGTTTCGTTGCGCTCGACGATACGGCCGAGATACATGACGGCGACTTCGCTCGCCACATGTTCCACCACCGCGAGATTGTGACTGATGAACAGATAAGTGAGCCCGAGATCGCGGCGCAGATCGGCCAGCAAATTGAGGATCTGCGCCTGCACCGAAACGTCGAGGGCGCTGGTCGGCTCGTCGCAGATCACGATCCGCGGCTCGAGCACCAGCGCACGCGCAATCGCGGCGCGCTGGCGCTGCCCACCGGAGAGTTGCGACGGCATGCGCCCGCCCATTTCGACCGAGAGACCGACACGTTCGAGAACTTCGGCAACGCGGCGATCGATCTCGGCGCGCGTGAACGTGCCCTGCGCCTCCAGTGGCAACGCCACGATATCCCTGATGGTGCGGCGCGGATTGAGCGAGGCGAACGGATCCTGAAACACCGGCTGGATCAGTCGGGCGCGCGCCTTGCGGTCGAGATCGAACAGGCGCTTGCCGTCGACCAGCACGGTTCCGGCGGTCGGCGGGAGAAGCCCGAGGATCAGACGCGCGAGCGTCGATTTCCCGCAACCGGATTCACCGACGATGCCAAGCACACTGCCGGCCGGCACGCTGAACGTCACATCATCGACCGCGATCACGCGCCGATCCCGTGCCCGCAGGCCGGAGCCGGCGCCGAACTCGCGCCGCAGATTGACGACTTCGATCGCGCTCATGCGGGTAGCAACGCGGCGGTTTCAGCCGGTGCAAGCCGGCAGAGGTAATCATGCGCGGCGCCTGCCTGCCGGCGCGGTATTTCATGCGCGCAGGTCTCGTTCGCATGCGCGCAGCGCGAGCGGAATGCGCACCCCTCAAAGCCCGGTGAAATCGTCGGCACCGTGCCGGGAATCGAGCCGAGCGGCTGGTCGCGCCGCACCCGGCCCGGGACCGGCACGCACGACAGCAGTCCGCGCGTGTAGGGGTGCTGCGGCGCGCGAAACAGCTCCGCAGTCGTGGCGCGCTCGACCACCTCGCCGGCATACATCACCGACACGCGGTCGGCGACGCGCGCGACGACGCCGAGATCGTGGGTGATCAGCAGGATCGACAGCCCGAGTTCACGCTTGAGCGTGGCAAGCAGCCGCAGGATCTGCGCCTGCACGGTGACGTCGAGCGCCGTGGTCGGCTCGTCGGCGACCAGCAGTTCGGGATCGCACATCAGCGCCATCGCGATCATGACGCGCTGGCGTAATCCGCCCGAAAGCTGATGCGGAAACTGGCCGAGCCGCATCTGCGGCGCCGTGATGCCGACGCGTCCCATGAGCTCGACGGCGCGGTCGAGCGCGGCGGCGCGGGAGGCGCCCTTGTGCCGCGTCAGCACCTCGGCCATTTGCGAGCCGACCGTGAAGGCCGGGTTCAGGCTGGTCATCGGCTCCTGAAAGATCATCGACATGCGGTTGCCGCGGATGCGCGCCATGTCGCGGTCAGGCATCGACAACAGATCGAGG
>JBBWZU010000016.1:0-7812 GCA_039649225.1 Hyphomicrobiales bacterium
CGTGGAGTAACGCGGCCTTTCGAGGCCCCTTGTCAGTTGAGTGATGATGAAGAAAAAACTTGCCTCTGCACTTGTCGTGCTCACCGGCGTCGTCGCCTTGTCGTCAACCAGCGCCCAGGCCCGCGGCCATCATCGGCACGGCAGCCATTCGGTTCACCATGGCGCGCACAAGCATCACCATGGTGGGTACGCGCATCGCCGCGCCGGGCGGTATGCCAGCCACGCGGGCCGTCCTGCCGCATGGTGCGGCTGGTGGCTCGGCCAGCATCTGGGAATGGCGAACCGGAATCTCTGGCTTGCGCGCAACTGGGCTTCGGTCGGCACCAATGCGGGCCAGCCGGAGGTCGGCGTCGTCGTCGTGTGGCGCCATCACGTCGGCATCATCACCGGCCGCGAGGGCTCGGGGTGGATCATCAAGAGCGGCAATGACGGCCACACCGTGCGTGAGCGGGTGCGCTCGATCTCGGGCGCGATCGCATTCCGCCGCGTCGGGGCGGGTTTCGCGTCGTTAAGGGAATAGGTAGCGAGTAGCGAGTAGCGGCACCATCGTTCTGCTTACTATTCGCTATTCGCTACTCACCATTCGCGACTTGCTGCTCCCTGCTCAGGCCGCTGCCGTGATACGGCCGGCTTTGAGAAGTTGCCTGATCTCCGCGGCCGGCCTGGCGGCGCTGAACAGATAGCCCTGCATGTGCGTGCAGCCCAAGGCACGCAGCAGCTCCTTTTGCTCTTCGGTCTCGACGCCCTCGGCGGTCGTGGTCATGTGGCGCGCGGTGGCGATGTTCACGACCGCCTCCACGATCGACGCAGAGCCGCCGGGTTGCGCGACATCGTTGACGAAGCAGCGGTCGATCTTGATCTTGTCGAACGGAAAGCGCTGCAGATACGACAGCGACGAGTAGCCGGTACCGAAGTCGTCCAGCGCGATCCGCACCCCGACCTCGCGAAGCTGATGCAATATCGCGAGCGCGGTATCGTCGTCGCGAATGAGCACCGCTTCGGTGATTTCGACCTCCAGCCTGTTGGCCGCAAGGCCGCACGCCGCCAGCGCGCCGATGACCTTGAGCGCCAGGTTCGGGTTTTTCAGCTGCACTGGCGAAACATTGACCGCCAAAGTGATGGTGCCGGGCCAGCGCGCGGCCTCGGCGCATGCCGTGCGCAGCACCCACTCGCCGAGCTCATTGATCAGTCCGGCATCTTCCGCAATCGGAATGAACTCGCCCGGCGCAATCATGCCGCGCTCCGGATGGCGCCAGCGCAGCAGCGCCTCGCAGCCGGTCACGGCATCGTTCTGAAGATTGACGACCGGCTGGTACCAGACCTCGAATTCGCCCGTCACGATGGCGTGGCGCAAATCCAGCTCGAGCTGATGACGGGCCTTGACCCGCGCGTCCATGCCCGGCTCGAAGAAGCGATAGGTGCGCCGGCCGTCGGCCTTGGCGTCATACATCGCCAGATCGGCGTTCTTGAGCAGCTGATCGATATCGGTGCCGTCCTGCGGCGACAGGGCGATGCCAATGCTGGCGTCGGTGGAGATCAGGTGACCGAGACAATCGTGCGGCGCGCGGATCGCCGCATACATTCGCGTCACGAGATCCGTGACATTGTCGGCACTCTTGACCGCGGTCTGAACGATCGCAAATTCATCGCCGCCCAACCGCGCGACGACATCGGTTTCTCGCACGCAGGCCTTGAGACGTGCTGCTACACCCTTGAGCAGCGCGTCGCCGATCTGGTGCCCGAGCGAATCGTTCACGCTCTTGAACTGATCGATGTCGATATAGAGCACCGCCAGTTGCTCATCGCGGTGGACTCGCCTCAGCTCGTGCTGAAGCTGCTCGCGGAACAGCACGCGATTTGGCAGGTCGGTCAACGCATCATAGTGCGCCATGTGCGCGATGCGTTCCTCCGTGCGCCTGCGCTCGGTAATGTCTTCGTGCGTCGCCACCCAGCCGCCATTCGCCAGCGGATGATTTGTGATCTCGATCGAGCGTCCGTCCGACGTGTCCACCACGAGCACGGTTCTTGAGGCGATGTCGCGCGTCACGCGCGTATAGTATTCGTCGACATCGCCTTGAAACGAGCCGGTTTCCTTGCGGTGCGCGACGACATCGCGAAAGCTGCAGCCGGGCTTGATCACATCGCCCGATAACCGATACATCGCGATGTAGCGCTGATTGCAGATGACCAGGCGCTCGGACCGGTCGAACAGCAGCAGGCCCTGCGACATGTTGTTGACGGCGACATCGAGGCGTTCCTTTTCGAGCATCAGCCGCTGCCGGGACGCCTGATGCTGGCGCGACAATTGCCGGACAATGAGGAAGACCATCGCGGCAATGACCAGAACCGAAGAACCCGCCGCCGCAATCAGGAGCCTCGTTTGTTCGCGCCAGTCGGCGAGCGCGGCCGACAGGGTCATCGTGGCGATGATGGTAGTTGGAAACCGGTTCGAGTTGCGGCCGGAACCGATCCGATCCTGGCCGTCGATCGGACTATCGAGCCGCGTCGTGCCGTGATCGGCTTTCGACAAGACGTTCTGAAATATCGGGCCGGTCGAGAAATTGCGCCCGATCATCGATTCCACGCGCGGATGGCGCGCGAGCAGTATCCCGTCACGGCGGAACAGCGAGATCGCGGCGCCTTCGCGCAAGGCCAGCGATGTGAAGAAGCTTTCGAACTGGGCCAGCTGAATGCTTCCCAGCACCACCCCTAAAAACTCGCCATCCGGCCCGTCCAGCCTGCGCGCCAGAACCGTCGTCCAGGTCCCGGTCACGTGATTGAGCACCGGCTCGCTCAACACCGTCGTCAGCTCGGGCGAGGACTTGAGCGTCTTGAAATAGGCCCGATCGGCGATCGTGACGTTGGCGACCGGCCAGGAATTGGCCGAGCTGATCAGCTTTCCGTTCTGGTCGTTCAGGCTGAGGCTGCCGACATGGGGCAGCGCCTCGATCTTCGCCTTGAGCATCTGGTGGATGTCCCGGCCGGACATGTGGCGTTCCAACGCCGTGCGGGAGGTTATTCCGACCGACTGGATGTACTCGACCATGCCCTTTTGGACGAGGTCGAGTTGCTCGAGCTGCTGGTCGAAGTGCCGGGCCAGCAACATCACGGTGTTCTCGAGCTCGCGTTCGCCGTTGGCCAGCGCACGATCGCGGAAACTGCCGACCATGGCGGCGGTGCTGATCGCAATCGCGGCAATCAGAAGCGCCCCGCCCAGAACGAGCCATTGGATCGGGCCGCCGTGAAATCGGAATCTGACGGTCGAATCCATGCCGGCAGCCGTTGGCGGCCGATCGCTCCTGGCGCCGTGCCTCAAAAGATTCCGCATCACCCTCTCCAAGAGGCTCATGGATACAGGGCGCAAATGGAAGTCAGGTTACCAATCCTGGTAGGCAACTGGTTAATTTTGCCTACTTCGTCATGCCCGGACTTGTTCCGGGCATCCACGCCTTTCTTGCTTAACCGGCTGTAAGCGAAGACGTGGATGGCCGGGTCAAGCCCGGCCATGACGGAGTGTTATTTAGCCGGCTGATCGACTCTACGAGGCGCCGCTCGATCCTGTGGCTGCCGAGGCTGATGGGCTACAAAGGCTAAGCCGTTGCGACCGCATCGCGAACATCAACAATAGAGCACATCCATGACCAAACCGATCTACGTCCTCAACGGCCCGAACCTCAATCGTCTCGGCACGCGCGAGCCGCATATCTACGGCACCACCACGCTGAAAGACGTGGAAGCAATGTGCCGCGCCGAGGCCGGCGCGCAACCGATCGAGTTTCGCCAGACCAACAGCGAGACGCAACTGATCGACTGGGTGCACGAGGCGATCGACAACGGCGCCGGCATCGTCATCAATCCGGGCGCCTATACGTTCACGTCGCTGGCGCTGTTCGATGCCCTAAAGATGTTTCCCGGCCCGATCATCGAGCTGCACATCTCCAACATCCACAAGCGCGAGCCGATGTATCACAACTCGCTGGTGTCCAAGGTGGCGACCGCGATCATCGCCGGGCTCGGGGCGAGGGGTTATCCGGCGGCGGTGCGGGCGATGCGGGATTTGATTCAGTGATCAGCTTGGCGTGAGACACTTAACATGACACTCCGTTCAACGGAGCCATCCAAATGTTCGCGGGACCCCGAGACCTGCTGAAGCTCGACCATATTACGGTCATCGCGCCGAGCCTCGCCGAGGGAGTCCGGCACGTCCGGACTTGCCTTGATCTCGATGTCCCGTTCGGGCAACGCCATGCCTACATGGGCACCTGCAATCACCTGCTCCAGCTTGGCGATACGGTCTATCTGGAAATCGTCGCCCTCGACCCTGAGGCCGATGCGCCGGACCGCGCGCGCTGGTTCGGCCTGGACGACCGGAAAAAGGTCAGGTCCGATTGGAATGAAGGCCGGCGCTTGCGGGGCTGGGTCGCAAGAACCGATGCCATCGCGGCAGTCATTACCGGCCGCGAAGACATCTTTGGCGAGAAGGTCTCCCTTCCGGCCGTCAACGCGGCGTTCGATTTCGCCATTCCGAACGACGGCTCGCTCCCTCTCGACGGGGCGGCTCCCTCGATCATCGACCGGCGTGGCAAGCCGCGCGCGATGGCGAATATCGCGGATCTCGGTGCGCGGCTGAGCTCCTTCACGCTCGAGCATCCGGATCCTGCGGCCGTGGAGGCGCTGTATCGAACGCTGACGGTGGACCGCCCGCCTGAAATCCGGAGAGGGGCCACGCTGCGTTATCGCGCGCGGATTGAGACACCTGCGGGACCAAGGGAATTGACCTGAGCAGCGCCGTGCGCTCCCCCTCCCCGTTCTCTCGGCATGCGGCGATGATCGATAGTCCGTAACCCCTCACCCGGATCGCTTTGCGATCCGACCTCTCCCTGTGGGAGAGGTGAACCGAGTCCGCGGCCCGGTCATTCCGGATCACCCTCCAAGGCCCAATTTCTGGCTCGCAATCCTCGCCCCCTCGACCAGCGCCTGCAGCTTGGCCCAGGCGATCTGCGGATGCGAGCGTCCGCCGAAGCCGCAATCGGTTCCGGCCATGATGTTCTCAGGCCCGACGCGCTCGGCAAAGCGCACGAGGCGCTGGGCGACCAGTTCGGGATGCTCGACCGTGTCGGTCGCATGGCTGACGACGCCGGGCACCAGGATTTTGCCGGCGGGAAGTTTTATGCTGTCCCATACGGCATATTCGTGCTCGTGCCGCACATTGCCGGCCTCGAACAGATAGGCCTGCGCCTTCACGCGCAGCATGATGTCGACCATGTGCGCCATCTCGATGTCGAAGGCGTGCGGCCCGTGCCAGCTTCCCCAGCACAGATGATAGCGGATGCGGTCTTCCGGAATGTTGCGCAGCGCGTGATTGAGCGCCTCGACGCGCATGATGCAGCGCTTGCGGAACGCCGTAAGGCCCATGCCGATGCCGATGCGATCCCACAGCGCCGGCAACCAGGCGTCGTCGACCTGCAACAGGACGCCTGAATTTGCGACCGCCTCGTATTCGACGCGCATGGCCTCGGCGATGGCGTAAACGAACTCCTCCTCGCTGTTGTAGAACTCGTTCTGCCGGTAGGGCTCGAGGCTCGCCGGCGAGGTCGTGGTGAGGAAGCATTCTTGCGGCTTTGCATGTGCGCGCAATGTTGCGATCTCATGCGCCAGCGCGGCGGCTCCCGTATAGGCGATCGGGCCGACACAGACCCAATTCGGCCGCGCCCGCTTGATCTGCTCGCCGGGCGAATAGAACAGCGTGCCCCTCTCGGTGGCGTAGCGATAGAAGTCGGCAAATTCCTCGCGGTCCCGGCCGGTGAGGATGATCGGCTTGGTCCCGGCCGGTGGGCGCGCGTCGAAGCCGGAAAAGCGCGGCTCCACATAGGAGAGCCAGTCGCCGCCCTTGGTGTATTCGCCCTCGTTGATGAGATCGAGGCCGAGCGCGCGCTGCTTCTGCGTGACGACGGCGACCTGCGCCGACAGATCGCCCTCGCCCGCCTCGCTCATTGGCAGGCTGCCGACATGGGTGGTCAGTATCTTGTGGGTGCTGCGTTGCATGGGCGGCTTTGGGTTTCGTTGGATGCGTTCGCGATCAGTCGGCCGGGTTCTTGACCATTGGATAGGTCTCGAACTCGGTGTTCTGATAGCGGCCGCCGACCTTTTCCATTTTGCGCAGATAGATATTCTGCACCGCATCGCGCGTCGCCGGATCGATGGTCATCGGCCCGCGCGGGCTCTCCCATGAGGCACCCTTCATCGCCTCGATCAGCCGGGTGCCGTCGGTGTCGCCGTTGGTTTTCTTCAGCGCATTGTAGATCAGCGCCATGCCGTCATAGGCGCCGACGCCCATCATGTTGGCGCGCATGCCGCCGGTCGCTTTCTCGAAATCGGCGGTGAACTTCTTGTTGAGCTCGGAAGGATGCGCATCGGAGTAGTGATAGGCCGAGATCAGGCCGAGCGCGGTGTCGCCGATCTTGTCCAAAAGCTGATCGTCGAGCACGCTGCCGTCGCCGAGCAGCTTGATGCCCGATTTGTCCATTCCGCGCTCGACGAACTGACGCATCAAGGCCGCGCCCTGCCCGGACGGCACGAAGATGAACAGCGCCTCGGGCTTGGCATCCGCGACGCGCTGCAGATAGGGCGCGAAGTCCGGGTTGGCGAGCGGCACGCGCATGGCCTGCACCACCTTGCCGCCGGCCGCCTCGAACGCCTTGTTGAACCAGGTCTCGTTTTCGATTCCCGGCGCATAATCAGACACCAGCGTCACCACCGACTTGATGCCGTTCTTGGCGAAATACTCGCCCGCGATCGCGGCGGCCTGCGAGGTCGCGAACGAGGTGCGCACGATGAACGGCGAGGCTTTGGGAATCGTCGAGGTCGCAGCGCCCATGTTGATCAGCGGGATCTTGGCCTGCGTCGCCAGCGGCCCGACCGCGAACGCGATCGGCGTCAACCCCATGCCGGCCAGAAAGCTCACTTTGTCGTTGACGATCAGCTCCTGGGCGATGCGCTTGCTGGCGTCCGGCACGCCGCCGTCGTCGCGCACGATCAGCTCGATCTTCCGGCCCGCGACCGTGTCGCCATTGTGCTGGATATAAAGCCGCGCGGCGGCCTGCATTTCCTGGCCGACGGTGGTGAACGGCCCGGTGAGCGGGGTGATGAGGCCGATCTTGATCGTGCCTTGGTTCTGGTCTTGCGCGGCGGCCGCAAGACTTGTCGCCAGCAAGACCGCAACCGTCGCGGACAAACGTCGGATCAAGTTCACCTCCCGGTTCCGCACAATGGATTTGCTGCGCGGTTGGCGGAACCTTACGTGAGAAAACGACGTGGTGACAATCGATGTGCGACAATTGGCAGTCGCGGTCTGACCTTGTATTGTTTCCAGCGAAGCGATTTGCCGCAGGGCGAAGATTCTCGGGATGACGACGGTATTCAAAGCGATCAGGAGGCACCGGTTCGCGGTGGCGCTGGCGCTTGCCGTCACCTATGCGCTTTGTGTACTCGCGCCACACGCGGCGGTGGCACTCGGCGCCGATGCGCATTGCTTCAATGAGGCGCCCGTCGCGGCGCATGTTCACGCCGCAAAAGCCGAACCGCATGCCGGCGCCATGCACCAGCATGGCGACGGCACCGTCCATCGCCATTCTGACAGCAGTCTCCCGCAGCATTCGGACGGCAACGACAAGAACCACGCCGCGACCTGCTGCGGCCTGTTCTGCATCACCGCCATCGCGGCCGATGTCGTGGTGATGCTGCCCCCGCCCCCGCCCGTCACGCTCGCGGCGCTCGGCCGCGACGAGGCGCATGCGGGGCGCGGTCCCACAA
>JBBWZU010000038.1:0-25868 GCA_039649225.1 Hyphomicrobiales bacterium
TTCCGCAAGATGTGGCCGATCGGAAAATTTCCGTTGCTGCGCGACGAGGCGCGCGACTGGACGGTCAACGAGTCCAGCATCATCATCGAGTATCTGGATCAGCATTTTCCGGGTCGAACGCGCTTTATTCCCGACGATCCGGAACTCGCGCGGCAGATGCGCTTTCGTGACCGCTTCTTCGATCTCTATGTCCATCTGCCGTTGCAGAAGGTTGTCGGCGACCGTTTGCGCCCTGCGGACAAGAAGGATCCGCACGGCGTCGAGGAAGCGCGCACGACCATGCAGACGGCGCTCGGCATGGTCGATCACGCGATGGCGGGCAAGACCTGGGCGAATGGCGAGGCGTTCACGATGGCCGATTGCTCGGCCTCGCCCGCGCTGTTCTACGCCGACAAGGTGATGCCTTTCGCGGGCACGCATCCGCACGCCCATGCGTACCTCGATCGGCTCATGAAGCGGCCCTCCTATGCGCGTGCGCTCGAGGAGGCGGAGCCGTATTTCAAGTTCTTTCCGAAGGAGTGAAGGAGGAGACGCGATGCCGCGCAGCAAAGCCGAACTGATCCGCAGCTATTTCGCCGCCTATCAATCCGGTGACCGCAAGGTGATCGAGGACGGCTTTGCCGACGATTTCACCTTCACGAGCCCCTACGACGATGCGATCGACAAGGCTACCTATTTCGAACGTTGCTGGCCGAACAATGAGCGCATCAGGCAATTTAGCATCGAGCGCATTTTCGAGCAGGATGACGCGGCCTTCGTCACCTATCGGATGATGACCAAGACGGGAGACGACTTCCGCAATACCGAGTTCTTCGTGTTCGTGGGCGACAAGCTCAAGCACGTCGATGTCTATTTCGGTGCCTCGTATCGCGACGGAAAATTCGTCAAGCAGAAGGCGGATACATGAGTGGGACATTCTCCAAGACCGGCCTCGCGCGCATGCATGAGGTCATGGCGCGCCACGTCGGAGAACGCATGCCCGGCCTCGTGACGCTCGTGAGTCGGGGTGGGGAGACGCATGCCGATGCGATCGGAAAACTCTCGTTCGAGGATGACGCGCCGATGCGGCGCGACGCGATTTTTCGTATTGCCTCGATGACCAAGCCGGTCACGGCGACCGCCGCCATGATCCTGGTCGAGGACGGCGTGCTGCGTCTCGACGATCCGGTCGATGAATTTCTGCCCGAGTTGGCCAACCGCAAGGTGCTGCGCTCGATCGAGTCCGATCTCAACGACACCGTACCGGCAAGACGGGCGATCACGCTGCGGGATCTATTGACCTTCCGGCTCGGGATCGGCGCCGTGATGGTCTGGCCGTCGAAATATCCGATCCAGAAGGCGATGGACGAGGCGGGCGTTGCGCCCGGACCGGTGTTCGTCTCGGTCACGCCGGATGAGTTCATGCAGCGGCTCGGCGCGCTGCCGCTGATCTATCAGCCGGGCGAACGCTGGCTCTACCACACCGGGGCCGACATTCTCGGCGTGCTGATCGCGCGCGCGGCCGGCATGTCGTTTGGCCAATTTTTGGCGAAGCGCCTCTTCGCTCCGCTCGGCGTGACCGACACCGGCTTTCATGTCCCGGACGCGAAGATCGATCGTCTGGTGACCTGCTACAGCGCCGATCACAACACCGGCGGACGAGCCGTGTTCGACGCCGCGCGCGGCGGGCGCTTTTCCAGGCCCGCGGTGTTCGAGGCGGGCGGCGCGGAGCTGTTGTCCACGGCCGATGACTATCTGGCCTTCTGCCGCATGCTGCTGAACAAGGGCCGGCATGGCGATACACGCATCCTCTCGCGCGCATCGGTCGAGCTGATGATGACCGACCAGCTGACGGCGGAGCAGAAGATTGGCGCGGAACTGTTCTTCGGCAACGATCGCGGTTGGGGATTTGGCGGCGCGGTGTACACGCGGCGCGATGATCTGTTTGCCGTTCCGGGCCGCTATGGCTGGGACGGCGGTTACGGCACCTCGGGCTATGTCGACCCGCAGAACGATCTGGCCGGCGTCCTGCTGACGCAACGGATGATGGATTCGCCGCAGCCACCGAAGGTTTTCACTGATTTCTGGACCCAGGCCTATGCGGCGATGGAGGATTGATTTGTGGCTTTGTAGAGCGGGTTAGCCCTGCGTAACCCGCCGAAAAATGGTGGGCTGCGCGTTAACCCACCCGACGGACCCGATACGAAGCGCGGCAAACGGTCGCAAAGAAAAGTCACACGCCTTGTCGGCTTTGCCCGGCAAGGTTCGTCCTTGGGATAGAGCGGCAAATGGACGCCGCAGACACAAGGAGAGGCACGATGCGTTTCATGGTGATCGTCAAGGCGAGCAAGGATTCGGAAGCCGGCAAGATGCCGTCGGAGGAATTGCTCGGCGCGATGGCGAAGTTCAACGAGGAAATGGTCAAGGCCGGAGTCATGGTCGACGGAGCCGGATTGCAGGCAAGCAGCAAGGGCGCGCGCATCCGCTTTTCGGGCGACAAGCGCAGCGTCGTCCAGGGGCCATTTCCCGAGACGGCGAACCTGATCGCCGGCTATTGGATCATCAACGTCAAGTCCAAGGACGAGGCGATCGAGTGGATGATGCGCTGTCCCAATCCGCATGAAGAGGACGGCGACATCGAAATCCGCCAGATGTTCGAGATGGAAGACTTCGGCGAAAGCCCGGCGGTCGAGCACCACAGGGCGAACGAAGCCGAGCTCGCGAAGAAGAAGTAAAACAATCCGTGCGGCGGCTGGTGCTCGATGTGCCGGCCGCGCGCCGCCTCATGGCGCCGTGGTCGCCTTGAGCGCCTCCTGCAGCGGCGCGGATGAAATCCGCAGCGCACCGTCGAACGGCTGCTCCTGCAGGGCGATCAGGCCGAGTGCCACGATCGCGGCGACCGAGAACAGGCCAATTGCCGCGACCTGCGCGCGCGGGCGCTCCAGGTGCACGAAGGCGAGCGCGATCTGCGTCAGCAGGCCGAGGATCAGCACTGTCGCCCACTTCACGTCGTTGGTTCGGTCGGACGCCAGCGCGAGACGGTCGGCGCGTGCATCGCGCACCTTGAGCGCGGTGCTCAGCAGTGCGTTGTGCACCGCCTGTCCGGCTTCGGTCGCGATCTTCGGGTCGCTCAATTCATGCAGCAGCGCCGCCAGCGTCACGTCCGTTTTCGATGACGCGCCGTCCTCGGCCATCGCGCGCCATTCATCGCGCACGACCGATTGCAGATAGTCGCGCAGCGCGACACGGATCGCCGCCATGTCGGAAGCCGAAGCGACGCTCAGCGTATGCAAGCTCGCCGCCGCACTGCTTTCGGTGTGGACCGCCCGCCATGCCTGGCGGTTGCGATCGCCGACATCGCTGGCAAGAAATCCGGTCAGCAGCGCGAACAGCACGCTGACTGCGCCGAAGAACGGCGCGACAACGCCGGTCATGGTCAGGATTTTCGCGCGCAGCGGCGAGCGCACGCACAGCCAGGATATCAGCGCGCCGGTCAGGGTGTAGAAGACGATCAGGACCCCGAACAGTGCCGCAGCGGGAAGGTCCAGCCATGCGTTGATCATGTCGCCTCGTTGGCCCCTTCGCGTGTGGCGAATCGATACCAGGACCATAGCGGCTTGCCGCGTGATTTCCATGACGAGCGCGCTTTGACGTGCCCGTCTTCGACGGGCTATGCCCGCGTATGACGTCCAGGTGGTTCGAGCCGCAATGAGTCAACTCAAAAGACGCTGGCGCCGTTTCGAGGCGTGGTTGGCCGCGCATTTGACCGGCCATAGCCCGTCGAAGATGGGCGTAAACGCCCTTATGGCCGGGGCGCGCGGCGCGATGGTGGCGATCGTGCTGTTCGCGCTCGCCGGCGTCGCGTTTCTCACCGGATTGAAGGCCGCGCAGGACATCTTCATCGATGCCGCCGAAGCCTATGCGTGGGGCCAGCAGTTTCTCGGCGGCTATGGCCGTCATCCGCCGCTCACGGGCTGGATCGCCGGCACCTGGTACAGCGTGTTTCCGGCCGCCGACTGGGCCTCTTATGCACTCTCGCGCGTGATGACGTTCGTAACGCTGGCAGCCCTCTACTTCATCGCGCGCCGCGTCGCAGGCGCGCGCCGTGCCGCGTTCGTCGTGCTCGTGATGATGCTCTACCCGCTGTTTGCCACCAAGGGCGAGCGGTTCAACAACTATCAGGTGCTGCTGGCGATGTTGCCGCTGCTGGTACTGGTGTTCCTCAATGCGTACGAGAAGCGCACCGCATTGTGGGGTATGGCTCTCGGGCTGGCGGCCGCCGGCTGCACGATGACGATCTATTCCGGGCTGATCGGTGTCGGCGCGGTGGGCGTCGCGGCGCTGATTCACCCGGATCGCTGGCGTTTCCTGCGTTCGCCGACGCCATGGGTCGCGGTCGTGGTCTACGCGCTCGCACTGACGCCGCATGTGCTGTGGCTGATCAAATGGAATTTCCCGACCCTGCAATGGGCCTCCTCGCTGGCCGAACAACCAGGCTCGCTATCGCATACCCTTGGCTATCTCGGACACCATTTCGCATTGATCGCCATTCCGGTCGTGGTTGGCGCCGTGGCGATGTTGTGGTGGCGGCTTCGGCCGCGTGAAGCGATTGCGCGCCAGCCCGATGCACTTCTGGTTCTCATCGTCAGTATCGTTCTGGTGTTCACGCCGGTCATCGTGGCGCTCGCGTTCGGCAGCTACCTGCGGCTCGACTGGGGCAATCCGCTGTTCTTCCTTGTGCCGCTGACCCTGCTGGTGATCGTGCCGCTGCGCGTGACGCGCCGCGCGGTCGCGCGCGCCGCCATTGTGGCGACCGCCTTCACGCTGCTGCTGTTGGCCGCTTCTCCGGTCTATCCGTGGATGAATTACCGGTTGCGGCCGGTCGGCGGACCGCATGCGCCGTATCACGAGATCGGCACCGCGCTGACGAGCCTCTGGCATCAGCGTTTCGCAACGCCGCTGCCGATCGTGGTCGGCGGCTACGAGGTCGCCGCCTACGTCGTGTTCTACAGTCCCGACCACCCGAAAATGTATGCCGATTTCGATCCCGCGCTATCGTCGTGGATCGACTATCCGGGCGAGCTGAAGCGCAAGGGCTGGATCGGCGCGTGCGGGCCGCATGATGCGGATTGCATTGCCAGGCTCGAGGCGCTCGATCCCGCGGCCGAGAAGGCGGTCGTATCGGTGACTCGCCTCATCGGCGGCGTGCAGGGCGAAACCATGAGGTATGCGGTGCGGATTTCGGCGCCGGCGAAGTAAGCCTATTCGGCGGCGACGCGCACAACTTCGGGGAACGGCCGCAGCTCCACCGGTCCGTGCGCCCGCGCCACGATCAGATGGCGTTGCGGCACCGCCTTCCAGTGGCTGCGCTCGGTGTCGAGCGGCTCGGAGACGATGACCACGTTGTCGGCCGACTCGCGATAGTACAGCGTGTTCGGCGTATCGTTGTTGGAGTAGCGGAACGCGTACAGGTTCTCGCCGTCGGAGAGCGCCGAGGTAAAGCGCAGCGGCTCGGTGGTGCCGCTTGCCCGCACCATGTCGGTGAGCACGCCGAGCGTGCGCATCGTCGCTGCGACCGGGTCGGTCTCGGCGCCGGCGCCGAGGATCGCCAGGAACACGGCCTCCGAATCCGTGGTGCCGACGCGTGCCTTGTAGAGCTCGTCCGGAATCAGCGCCTCGACGCGGCGGCGGATCAGCGACCAGTCGCCGACCTGGCCGTTGTGCATGAACAGCCAGCGCCCGAACGCGAATGGATGGCAGTTCGGCCGCGTGGTCGGCGTGCCGGTCGAAGCGCGCACATGCGCGAAAAAAAGATGCGAGCGGATGTGGCGGCACAGGTGCCGCAGGTTCTCGTCCGACCAGGCCGGCCGCACCTCGCGATAGAGCCCCGGCTCGGCGTCCTGCGCGTCGTACCAGCCAAGGCCGAAGCCGTCACCATTGGTCGAGGCATTGCCCTCCAAGGCGCGCATGCTCTGCACGACGAGGGAATGCGCGGGCGCCGTGACATAGCGCTCCAGCGTAATCGTTTCACCGCGGTAGGCGATCCATCGGCACATCAGCGGGCTCCTTTCGCCCGAATCCGTCCCACATGATAGCGCCCCCGACGGCAATTGTGTCAGTCAGAATACTGATTCAGCAGATAAATTTGACCATTTTCTGGTCACGGAGCCGAGGTGTGGCCACTTACCGCTGGCGCCAGACGAAGGCCGCGCTGACGACGTAATTCCACACCGCCCCCATCAGCGCACCGCCGAGCCCGGCGATCCACCAGTTCGGATCGTGATCGTAGATCCATGCCGCGATGCCGACATTCGAGAGCGCCCCGACCGCGCAGATGAGCTGGAAGCGGATCAGACCGGTGACGAATTGCACGCCGGATAGCCGCTGATCGCGATAGGTGAACATGTTGTTGAGCACGAAATTCCAGGCGATCGCCGCGACCGTGGCGGCGATCTGCGCGGCGCCGAAACTGAAATGACCGCGCGACACCTGCAGCACCACCATGTGGACCGCGATGCCGGTCAAGCCGACCATGCAGAACAACAGGAAGCGGAACGACACGATGTCGTTGGTGAGCTTGGCCAGCACCAGCGCTGCAAAATCGAGCGCGACGCGAGTGTCGAGCTTGCTCTCGCCATGCCGGCGCTCGGCGAATACGAACGGCAGCTCGGCGATGCGTAGGGTTCCGTGCGCGGTTGCCACGACGTCGAGCAGGATCTTGAAACCCTGCGAGGAAAGTTGTGGCGCCAGCGCCTCGAAGCGCTCGCGGCGGATCATGAAGAAGCCGCTCATCGGGTCGCTCAGCGTGACGCCGAGCAGCCGGCGGGCCATCGCGTTCGATACGCGGCTCGCCTGCTCGCGGCTGGCGCTGGAAAGGCCGGCGGACGAAGCGCCATCGGCAAAGCGGCTTGCGACCGCGATGTCGAACTGATCGCTGCGCAACTTTGCCAGCATGCCGACGAGCAAAGTTTCGTCATGCTGCAGGTCGGCGTCCATCACGGCGACGTAGCGCGCCTGGCTCGCCAGCATGCCCTCGATGCAGGCGCCCGCGAGCCCGCGCCGCCCGATGCGGCGAATGCAGCGCACACGGCTGTCGGTCTCGCCGAGCTCGCGCGCCACGGCGGCGGTGCCGTCGGGTGAATTGTCGTCGACGAATACGACCTCCCAGTCGACGCCATCGAGCGTGCGCGCGAGCTTCTCGACCAGCAACGGGACGTTGTCGCGCTCCTTGAACGTCGGCACGACGACGCTCAATTCCGGCGCGGGCCGCGTTGCAGCGGAACTCGGCACAAGGGCGGGGGAAGGAACATTCATTGCGGGTGGTGATAGGCGAGGCCGGGCTGCATTTCAATGCGGATGGACGGTCTTGGAGGCCCATGCCATAGACCCTCAGCCCGTCAGGCTCGCTCGCTCAGGACGACGATCGCGCTCATGTCCCTGGTTTATCGCTTCAATGACACGCTCGCGCGGCTGATTGACGCGCTTGCCGACCCCGCTCGGCGGCGGCGCAGCGCGCTCGTTTTCGTGGCTGGCTACGGCACGCTCTGGTTCATCTATGGGTTGATCGCCAAATCGAGCCAGGATCTCAACGCCGACATGGCCGAGATGGTGGTGTGGACGCGCGAGCTCGCGCTCGGTTACCCCAAGCACCCGCCGTTCCTCGCCTGGGTGCTGTGGGGGTGGTTCAAGATTTTTCCGCTCGCCGATTGGTCGTACATCCTGCTCGCTGTCATCACGGTGGCGTGCGGCATTTATCTTGCAGTCGAGCTGTCGGCGCAATTCCTGTCGCGCGAGAAATTGGCAGCCGTGCCTTTTCTGCTTGCCGCGATCCCGTTTTACAATTTTCTCGGCCTGAAGTTCGACCAGAACTCGACCCTGATTCCGCTCTGGGCGCTCGCCATGTGGGCCATGCTGCGCACACTCGACATCCGCCATCTCGGCTGGGCGGCGCTTGCCGGGATTGTCGCCGCCGCCGCGATGCTGACCAAATACTGGTCGGTGTTCTTGATCGCGGCGCTGTCGCTTGCGGCGCTGCTTCATCCCAAACGCCGCGCATATTTCGGCTCAGGCGCGCCCTGGATCACGGCGGGCGTATTCACCGTCGCGCTCGTGCCGCATGTCGCGTGGCTCATCAGGGAAGATTTCCCGCCGCTCACCTGGGTGGCGACGCGGCGCATCTCGGCGGGCATGGGCGATACGCTGCGCTCGCTTGCCGAATATTTCGCCGGCACGGCGGGCTACGCGTCGATTGCGATCCTTCTCGTGGTCGTGTTCGTGCGGCCGAGCGTTGCGGCGATCCGCGATAGCTGGTTTCCGTGCGATGAGCGCCGCTCCGCTGCGGCACTGTTCTGGACGCCGCTGCTGCTGCCGGTCGTTCCGGCGCTGATCAAGAATATCAGCCTGCTGTCGCTCTGGAATACCCCGGCGCTCAACCTCTTGCCGGTCATGATGCTGGCTTCGCCGAAGGTCACGGTGCCGCGCGTCACCGTGCTGCGCATCGCCGGCGTCATCACGGCGATCACGCTGTTCATCGTGTTGATCTCGCCGGTGATCGCCTTCGGGATTCTCAAGACGGGTGTTGAAAACAACGCCGCCTATGCGCGGTTGATCATGCGCGCCGCCGAACAGGAGTGGCACAGGAGCGTCGACAAGCCGCTCAAGATGATCGCGGGTCCCTTCGTGCTGGTGTCGAGTGCGGCGTTCTACGGCGCCGATAAGCCGTCCACTTTCGCCAATTTCTCGAGCTATCTTTCGCCTTGGGCAACCGAGGAGCGTCTTTCGCGCGACGGGATGGCAATCATGTGCGAGGCCGAAAGCGACGATCCGTCCTGCCTGCGCGACCTGGAGCGCTATGCCGCGCAGTCGCCGGGCATGCGCCGTACCGATGTTGCGCTCGCCCGGCACTGGCTCTGGTTTGCCAATGCGCCGAAACGTTTCGTGATCGCGATCGTACCGCCCCGCTCATGAGCCGTGTGTTGAAACCACTGGGAAATCTGCTCGATGCGCTCACCGATCCGGCGCGGCGCGAGCGCGCGGCGGTCTTGCTGCTCGCCGCGTATTGCGCGGTGTGGTCGCTCTACGGCGCCTTCGCCAAGGGCAGCCAGGATATCCACTTCGACATGGGCGAGATGGTGGCCTGGTCGCGCGACGCCGGCATCGGCACTCCGAAGCATCCGCCCGTCGCCGCCTGGCTGGTCAAAGTCTGGTTCGCGGTCTTTCCGCTCGCCGACTGGTCCTACTATCTGTTCGCCATGGTGCTGGCGAGCTTCGCGCTGTGGTGCGCGTGGCGTATTTCGGAACACTATCTCAATGGCGAGAAGCGCGTCGCGGCGCTGTTGCTGCTGACCTTCATTCCGTTTTTCAATTTCCATGCGCTCAAATACAACGCCAACACGGTGCTGATCCCGCTCTGGGCGGTGGCGACATGGTGCTTCCTGCGCTCCTACGAAACGCGTAGCGCGATCTGGGCCGCGCTCGCGGGCCTTGGCGCGGCTGCCGCCATGATGGGAAAATACTGGTCGATCTTTCTGCTCGCAGGTCTCGCGGTGGCGGCGCTCGCCGACCGCAGGCGCGTCGAATATTTCCGCTCCGCCGCGCCGTGGGTGACGGTTCTCGTCGGCGGCATCGCGTTCGCGCCCCATATCGCATGGCTGGTGGCGAATGATTTCTCGCCATTCAGCTATGCGGTCGACTCGCACCTCGGCACATGGTCGAGCGCCGCGTGGTCCGGGCCGAGTTTCCTGGCCGGCGTTGCTGGCTATGCGGCGGCGCCGCTGGTGATCTGGCTGATCGTCGCGCGGCCGCGGCTCCCTGCGCTCGCCGACACCGTGTGGCCCGCTGACGACGCGCGGCGGCTGGTGCTGATGTCGTTCATCGCGCCGCTGATTCTGCCGTGGTTCGCGGCGCTCGCCTTCAAGGTCGACATCGTGTCGCTCTGGGCCATGTGCGCCATGACGCTGCTCGGCGTTGTGCTGATGTCTTCGCCGCTGGTCAAAGTGTCCCGTCGCGCGACGCTGTGGCTGCTGGCGCTTGCGATCGTGTTTCCGCTGCTGATGGCGCTGGCCTCGCCGGTGATTGCGATCGTGATCCACCGCGAGGGCGTGCCGAACTACGCGACGCACTATCGCCTGCTGGCGGCTGCCGTGGATCGCGCCTGGCGCGAGACCACCGACCAGCCGATGCGCTATTTCGGCAGCTACACCAACGTCCTCAACGGTGTGTCGTTCTACCTGAAGGATCATGCCTCAACGCTCGACATCGCCGATCCGCGCGCAACGCCGTGGTCGGACGAGGCAAGCGTCGCGCGCGCCGGCATCGCGCTCGCCTGCCCGGAGCCGGAAGCCGGCTGCATGCAAAAGCTCAATGAACGTGCCGGTAACCTGCCGCGTCATGCCGTGACATTGTCGCGGCGGCATTGGAGCATCGCCGACGCGCCGGTGCGCTACGTGATCGTGATCGTGCCGCCGAAGCGGTAGTTGGAAAAGAAAAACCCTCTCCCCGCGGAGGGCGGGAAGAGGGAAAGCAGCAATCAATATCGATAGTGAGCCGCTTTGAACGGGCCTTGCTGCGACACGCCGATATAGTCGGCTTGGTCCTTGCGCAGCCCGGTGAGCTTCACGCCGATCTTGGCAAGGTGCAGCCGCGCGACTTTCTCGTCGAGCGACTTCGGCAACACATAGACTTCCTTCTTGAACTTGCCGTCCTTGTTGTTGGCGTAAAGCTCGATCTGCGCCAGCGTCTGGTTGGTGAAGGAGGCCGACATCACGAAGCTCGGGTGACCCATGGCGTTCCCGAGATTCACCAGCCGGCCTTCGGACAGCAGGATCATGCGCTTGCCGCTCGGGAACTCGATCTCGTCGACCTGCGGCTTGATGTTGTTCCACTTGAAGTTCTTCAAGCCCGCGACCTGGATCTCGTTGTCGAAGTGGCCGATGTTGCACACGATGGCGCGGTCCTTCATGGCGCGCATGTGGTCGACGGTGAGGATGTCCTTGTTGCCGGTCGCCGTGACGAAGATGTCGGCGATCGGCGCCGCGTCTTCCATCGTGACCACCTGATAGCCTTCCATCGCGGCCTGCAGCGCGCAGATCGGATCGACCTCGGACACCATGACGCGGCAGCCGGCCTGGCGCAGCGAGGCCGCCGAGCCCTTGCCGACATCGCCGAAGCCGGCGACCATCGCGACTTTGCCGGACATCATCACGTCGGTGCCGCGGCGGATGCCGTCGACCAGCGACTCGCGGCAGCCGTAGAGATTGTCGAACTTCGACTTGGTGACGCTGTCATTGACGTTGATGGCGGGCCACAGCAGCGTGCCGGCCTTCTGCATCTCGTAAAGGCGGTGTACGCCCGTAGTGGTTTCTTCCGAGACGCCTTTGATACTCTTCGCCATCTCGGCGAAGTAGCCCTTCGGCTTTTCCTTGAGCTGCTTCTTGAGCAGCGCGAAGAACACTTCCTCTTCCTCCGAGCCCGGTTTGTCGAGGAATGCCGTGTCTCCGTTTTCCGCGCGCAACCCGAGATGGACGTACATCGTGGCGTCGCCGCCGTCATCGAGGATCATGTTCGGGAAGCCGCCGCCGTGCCAGTCGAACATCCTGGCGGTGTAGTCCCAGTAATCCTTCAAGCTCTCGCCCTTGATGGCGAATACCGGAACGCCGGCCGCCGCGATCGCGGCCGCCGCGTGGTCCTGTGTCGAATAGATATTGCATGAGACCCAGCGCACGTCGGCGCCGAGCGCGGTCAGCGTCTCGATCAGCACACCTGTCTGGATGGTCATGTGCAGCGAGCCGGCAATGCGCGCGCCTTTCAGCGGCTGCTTCGGGCCGTATTCCTCCCGCGTCGCCATCAGGCCGGGCATTTCGGTTTCGGCGAGCGAGAGTTCCTTGCGGCCGAATTCGGCGAGGCCAATGTCTTTGACGATGTATTCGCTGGCAGGCGCGCTCTTGGGCTTGGCTGTCATGACGGTTCCTGATTGGCAATGGAATTGACGGCGCGCCGGCCCCAAAGCCGTTGCGCTTGGGCGTGCCTATAGCAGGGCTCCCGGAGGGGTGCAACAAGGATATAAAGATTTCTTTATATCGATTCCGACGTCGTTCCGTCGCACAATCGTTGCCAGTCGGCACGCCGAATCAGAAGCCGTGGCAGGCGTTTAGGGTCGGGCGGGCGTTTCCGCGCCGTTCCCCGTAAAGTCGCTCATCTTTCCCGATTCGGACGGAGCAGCCCTGTGACCACAGCGAAACAGCCGATCGCCGACCCGCACGGTGTCCCGGTCACCTACGTCACGGGGTTCGCCGGCAATATTTTCAATGGCCAGACGATCGCGCTGAACTTTGTGACGGATCGGCTCGGAATATTTCCCGATGGCAGCAGCGAGTCCGAGTTGGTGGTCGCGGCGCGCTTACGCTTCGACGTCCACGTTGCGATCCGTCTTCGCGATCAGCTCAATCTCTATATCGCGGGCATCTCTGCGCCGCGACTGCCCGACGAGAAGGCGAATTAGAGCATGATCCCGAAAAAGCCTGTCCCGGACTTGATTCGGCATGTGAGGCGGTTTCCCGCCTGCGCGAAGCCCTAGCACCATCCTAGTCGCGTGGACCAATGCTTCGGCGGGCGTAGGCAGGTCGGACAAGATCATGCTCCAATAAAAATCAGCGCGCTTCGACCTGCTCGCGCAGCTCTTCCAGCCGCAGCCAGTCATCCTCGGCCTGCGCCAGCTCCGCCTGCGCCTTGCCGAGCGCCGCGGAAGCCTGATCGAACGCCGCACGGTCCTTGGCGTAGAGGTTCGGATCGGCGATGGTCTTCGAGAGCTTGGCGATATCGGCTTCCAGCTTGGCGATGCGCGCAGGGAGCGTTTCGAGCGCGTGCTTGTCCCGGAAGGTCAGGCGGCTCTTGGGCGCGGATGCCGGCGCCTCGGATTTTTCGCGCGGTGCCTTTGTTTCGCCCTTCGCAACCGCTTTCGCCGTCACGCCTTCGCCGCGCTGCGCCACCATGTCGCTGTAACCGCCCGCATAGACATTCCAGCGACCGTCGCCCTCGGCAACCACCACCGCCGTCACGGTGCGATCAAGGAAGTCGCGGTCATGCGAGACCAGCATCACGGTGCCGGGATAGTCGTCGATCATCTCCTCGAGCAGATCGAGCGTTTCCAGATCGAGGTCGTTGGTTGGCTCGTCGAGCACCAGGAGGTTCGAGGGTTGCGCCAGCGCTTTCGCCAGTAGCAGCCGTCCGCGCTCGCCGCCGGATAGCGCCGAGACTGGCGTGCCGGCCTGCTCGGGCGCAAACAGGAAATCGCGCAGATAGCCGATGACGTGGCGCGGCTGGCCGCCGACGAACACCTGGTCGCCGCGTCCGCCGGTGAGCGTATCGCGCACCGAGACCAGCGGATCGAGCGCGGCGCGGCCCTGATCCAGCGTGACCATGGCGATGTTGGTGCCGAGCTTGATCGTTCCTGAATCCGGCGCCAGCGCACCGGTCAGCAATTTCAGCAGCGTGGTCTTGCCGGCGCCATTCGGCCCGACAAGGCCGATGCGGTCGCTGCGCTGGATGCGGATCGAGAAATCGCGCACGATCGGTTCGACCGCGAATGTCTTTGCGATGTTGTCCGCCTCCGCCACGAGCTTGCCGGACATCTCGGCTTCGGCAGTGGTCATCGTCACGGTGCCAAGCGCGCGGCGGTGCTCGCGGAAGTCCTTGCGCAAGGCCGCCAGTTCGCCGACGCGGCGCATGTTGCGCTTGCGCCGCGCGGTGACCCCGTAACGCATCCAGTGCTCTTCGGCGAGGATCTTGCGGCCGAGCTTGTGGTGCTCGCGCTCTTCTTCCTCCAGCACCTGGTCGCGCCACGCCTCGAATTCCGAGAAGCCGCGCGGAACGCTGCGCGTGATGCCGCGATCGAGCCAGACTGTCGCGCGCGACAACCGTTCGAGGAAGCGCCGGTCATGGCTGATCAGCACCAGCGCGGAGCGCGAATTGGCCAATTCGCTTTCGAGCCATTCGATCGCCGGCAAATCGAGATGGTTGGTCGGCTCGTCGAGCAGCAGAATGTCCGGCTGCGGCGCCAGCACGCGCGCAAGTGCGGCCCGGCGCGCTTCGCCGCCCGAGAGGCGCGCGGGCTCTTCATCACCGGTAAGGCCGAGCTGCTCCAAAAGATAGCGCGCGCGATACGCATCGTCGCCCGGCGCGAGCCCCGCTTCCACGTAGGCGTGCGCCGTGGCGAACCCCGAGAGATCCGGCTCCTGCGCCAGGTAACGAATGGTCGCGCCGGGCTGCGCGAAGCGCGCGCCGCGGTCGAACTCGACCAGCCCGGCCGCGATCTTCAGCAGCGTCGATTTGCCCGATCCGTTGCGCCCGACGAGGCAAACGCGCTCGCGCTCGCCGATCGACAGTTCTGCGCCTTCGAGCAGCGGCGTGCCGCCGAAGGTGAGATGGATATCCTGCAAGGTGAGAAGCGGTGGCGCCATGCGCGCCGTTTACGGGAGGAGGCGTGCGCCGGGCAAGCCTTGATTGGGGCGCTAATGCACCACCATGCGCGAGCTCAACGTCAGCGCAACCACACCGGCGCCGATCAGCGCAAAGCCGATCACCGCGCCGAAGTCGGGAATTTCCCGGAACAGCACCGCGCCGATGATCACGATCAACGTCAGCCCGCAGCCGCCCCAGATCGCATAGGCGATTCCCATCGGGATGGTGCGCAAAGCGAGCGACAGGAAGAAAAAGGCCGCCGCAAAGCCCGCCGCGACCGCGACCGACGGTCCGAGCCTGGTGAAGCCCGCCGATGCCTTGAGCGCCGATGTGCCGATCACCTCGGCGAGGATCGCGATCGCCAGATACGCATAGCTCATGTCCGCCTCAGGTCCTGATTCGGTCGACTGATGGTCTAGCGGTGCTCTCCGACGCTCCCATGACGGCCGGAATGGCACGCGCCTTGCGACCCATGCCTCAGGTTCGTTCACAATGCGGAATCTGATCATGAATCGCGCTTTAACCGGAATTTTTGCTGCCGTTTTCATCGCCAGTGGCCCTGCCGCCAGCGCTCAGGGCACGTTGCGCATCGGAATGACCGCCTCCGACATCCCGCTCACCACGGGACAGACCGACAACGGCGGCGAGGGCATGCGCTTCATGGGCTACACGGTCTATGACGCACTGATCAATTGGGACCTGTCGAGCGCGACGAAGCCGTCCGGCCTTGTGCCTGGGCTCGCGGCAAGCTGGGGCCTGGATGAGGGCGACCCGACCAAGACCAAGTGGATCTTTAGGCTGCGCGAGGGCGTGAAATTCCACGACGGCTCGGACTTCACCGCCGAGGCGGTGATCTGGAACCTCGACAAGATCATCAAGAAGGATTCACCGCAGTTCGATCCGCGCCAGTCGGGGCAGGGGCTGACGCGCATTCCGGCGGTCGGCGCCTATCGAGCGGTCGACAAATATACCGTCGAGATCACCACCAAGGTGCCGGACGCGACCCTGCCGTATCAGATCGCCTGGATCATGATGTCGTCGCCGGCCCAGTACGAGAAGGTTGGCAAGAGCTGGGACGCATTCGCGCGCACGCCGTCCGGCACGGGACCCTGGAAGCTCGACAAGTTCGCGCCGCGCGAGCGCGCCGAGCTCATTGCGTTCAAGGAGTATTGGGACAAGGCGCGCGTGCCCAAACTCGACCGGCTGGTGCTGCTGCCGCTGCCGGAGGCGAATGCGCGCGTTGCCGCGTTGCGGTCGGGCCAAGTCGACTGGATCGAGGCGCCGCCGCCGGATGCCGTACCGTCGCTCAAAGCCGCCGGCATGCAGATCATCACGAATTCCTATCCGCATAACTGGACCTGGCACCTCTCGCGCATCGAGGGCTCGCCCTGGAATGACGTGCGCGTGCGCAAGGCCGCGAATCTGGCGATCGATCGCGACGGCATGAAGGAAATGCTATCCGGCCTGATGATCCCGGCGCAGGGATTCTTTCCGCCGGGACATCAATGGTTCGGCAACCCGACCTTTAAGCTGACGCATGACGTAGCGGCGGCCAAGAAGCTGATGGCGGAGGCGGGCTACGGCCCGAACAAGCCGCTGAAAACCAAGATCCTGATCTCGGCGTCCGGCTCGGGCCAGATGCAGCCTCTGCCGATGAACGAGTTCGTACAGCAGAACCTTGCCGAGATCGGCATCCAGGTGGAATTCGAGGTCGTCGACTGGAATACGCTGATCAACATCTGGCGCGCGGGCGCCAAACATGAGACCGCGCGCGGCGCCACGGGCATGAACTACACGTATTTTCTCCAGGACCCGTTCACCGGTTTCATCCGCCATGTGCAGTGCAGCTTCGGGCCGCCGAACGGAACGAACTGGGGCTACTACTGCGATCCCGAGATGGACAGGCTGCTCGATCAGGTCCGCAACACCTTCGATCCGGCCGCGCAGACCAAGGTGTTGGAGAAGATCCACGAGAAATACGTCGACGAGGCGCTGTTCCTGATGGTGACCCACGACGTCAATCCGCGCGCCATGACGCCCAAGGTGAAGGGCTTTGTGCAGGCGCAGAACTGGTTCCAGGATTTCTCGCCGGTGAGCATGGAGAAGTAAGGTCGCCATCCTTCGAGACGCGTGCTACGCACGCTCCTCATCAGGATGAGGGCTCAATCCCGCGCTACTCCTCTTCGCCGAACCGATCCGACACCAGCGCATCCAGGGCCGCAACGACTTCGGCCGCTTGTGCACCGGTCGCCTTGACGGTGATCGAGGTGCCGATGCCGGCGCCAAGCATCATCAGGCCCATGATCGAGTTGCCGCCGACGCTCTCGGCGTTGCGCGAGACCGACACCTGTGCGTCGTATTTCTCGACCACCTGCACGAATTTGGCCGAAGCGCGCGCGTG
The DNA here is from genome assembly GCA_039649225.1 of Hyphomicrobiales bacterium. Lineage (GTDB taxonomy): Bacteria > Pseudomonadota > Alphaproteobacteria > Rhizobiales > Xanthobacteraceae > PALSA-894. The sequence continues at coordinate 16,838 of JBBWZU010000038.1, forward strand.
CAGGCCCTTTTCGTTGCAGATATTCATCACGCGGGTGATGGCGCCGGACGTGCCGGCATCACCCTGATCATCAGAGGGCGGCGCGCTCATTTCCCGGCAAGCACGCGACTTGCGATGGTGATGTATTTCTTACCCGCCTCCTGCGCCGCCACCACCGCCTTGTCGAGCGGGCAGTCGGCGCGCACCTTGGCGAGCTTCACCAGCATCGGCAGGTTGATGCCGGCGAGCACTTCGACATTCGGCCGGTTCATCACCGAAATGGAGAGGTTGGAGGGGGTGCCGCCGAACATGTCGGTGAGGATCACCACCCCGTCGTCGGTATCCGCGCGCTTGACCGCATCGATGATATCGCGGCGGCGCTGCTCGACGTCGTCGTCCGGTCCGATCGTGATGGTTTCGATCTGCTGTTGCGGACCGACCACGTGCTCCAGCGCCGCGCGGAACTCGACGGCAAGCCGCCCGTGGGTAACGAGTACCAGGCCAATCATATTGAAATCAGAACTCCGGTCGACGCAGTCCCCTCGCGCCGCCACGAAAGGCGGTCATCATGACCATGTGTCGCGCAAGCGCAAGGGGGTGGATGGCGCCTGCGACGATATTTTGCAGCGCGGTAAATCGCATAAAAACAGGTCTTAATGGCGGGAATCGGTCGTGCGCAGTGCAGCAATCAGCATCCCGAGTGCGTCCGCGCCGGGCGTGGCGCAGAGTCGCGGGACGGCCACGCCGCCAAGAGACGTAACGGTAGTGGGTTCTGGAAGGCGCTCTCCCGCGGGCGCTTCCAGGTCGACGACAAGGCCGACCACGGCGACCGGCTCGTAGGCGAGGCGACGGAGCCCGAGCCCGCGGATTTCGATCAGGCCGGCAAGCGTCCCGGCCGGCCGCACCAGCAGGCGGCCGTGGACGGCCTCGATGTGCACGCGATCGTCGCCGACCAGCCGTGCGAACGGCAGCACATTGGTTGTCCCCGCCTGGATCAGCGCGAAAGCGAGCCGCGACTTTCCCGCGCCGGACGGTCCGCGGATCAATACGGCGCGCGGACCGACGAGGACGGCCGAGGCGTGGATGGTCGGCGTGGTCACATCACATCGCCGGCAGGCGCATGACGAAGCGCGCGCCGAGCACTTGCGGGCCGTCGGGCCCATCCGAGACGCCGATGCGGTTCTCGGCCCGGATGCGTCCGCCATGGGCTTCGATGATCTGACGCGAGATCGACAGGCCCAGACCCGAGTTCTGGCCGAAACCCTGATGCGGACGGTCGGTGTAGAAACGCTCGAAGATGCGCTCCATCGCTTCCGGCTGGATGCCGGGGCCGTCATCGTCGACGGTGATTTCAACAGCGTTGCGCAGCCGCTTGGCGGTAATGCGTACCGTTCCGTCCTGCGACGAGAAGGAGCGCGCGTTCTCGATCAGATTGTCGATCACCTGGCCGAGACGTGAGTCATGTCCCGGTACCACGAAAGCGCTCGGCACGCCGCCCTCGAACGTCAGCACGATCTTCACGCCGTCGTCGCGCTGCACCTCGTTCGCCACGCCGGTGACGGTGTTGAGCAGCCGCACCACATCGACCGGGGCGGCGTCCTGGCGCTGCAGCTCGGCATCGAGGCGGCTCGCATCCGCGATGTCGGTGATCAGCCGGTCGAGCCGCCGGACATCGTGCTCGATCACGGCAAGCAGGCGGGCGCGGCTCTCCGGCGTCTTGGCGAGCGGCATGGTCTCGACCGCCGAACGCAATGAGGTGAGCGGATTTTTCAGCTCATGCGAGACGTCCGCGGCGAAACTCTCGATCGCCTCGATCCGGCTGTAGAGCGAACCTGTCATGCTGCGCAGCGCGCCCGACAGTTCGCCGATCTCGTCGCGTCGTCGCGTGAAGTCGGGAATTTCGACACGCGACTTGATACGCCGTCCGACGCTTTCCGCGCCCTCCGCCAGCCGCCGCACCGGGCCCGCGATGGTGCGCGCCAGCAGCACCGACAGCAGCACCATGACGGCGCCGAGCGCCAGAAACAGGATCAGCACCTGCAACCGTTCCGACGTCACGGCCGAATCGATTTCGCCGCCTTGCGTCGAGAGCAGCAGCACGCCGCGCACTGCGCGGAAACGCTGCACCGGCACCGCGACCAGCACGATCACTTCGCCGCGCTCGTTCACCCGCACCGCGCTCGCCTTCACGCCACCGAGCGCCTGCGCGACCTCCGCATAGCCCTTGCCGTTGGCCGGCCCGAGATCGCGGTAGGGCGGCAGATCGCCCCGCCCGAACCAGTTCTTGACCGCGATCCAGGCGCGCTCCATGCGGGTCGGCCGGTCGTCGGGTGGATTGAGATCGAAGCGCAGCACGTCGCCGCGGCCGTAGAGATTGCGGCTGTCGAGCAGCAGCACGCCTTCGCGGTCGTAGATGCGCGCCTGCGTGCCGGTCGGCAGCACGAGACGGCGCAGCAAGGGCGCGACGCGTTCGGGATTGATCGGAAAATCGAGGCCGGAGAGCGACTCGTCCGGCGGCCCATAGCTCTCACCGGTCTGCAATTCGAGCAGCTTGTCGGGGTCGATCGTGATGGTGTCGGTCTCCACCGTGGCGGATGCCGCGATTGCGCCGGCGATGATCTCGCTTTGCACCAGCAAGCTCTGCACGCGCGCCTCGATCAGGCCGGCGCGGAACTGCGAGAGGTAGAGAATGCTCAAGACCAATGCGAGCAGGCCGGCGAGGTTGAGCAGAACGATGCGCCGCGTCAGGCTCGAAAAGCTCTGCGTGGAGATGAAATGCCAAAATCGCCGCGCCACGCCGGTGACGCGCCGGAACCGCCGGCGCGCGACACGCGGCGCATCGCCCGAAGGCTTGCTCTCGGCAATAGCCGGTCCAATGGTTGCGGTTCGATCCAGCACTATCTGCACTATCCGCCGGCCGCAGGTGCCCCCAAACGCCGCGGGGCCAGTCTTACCGCAATTCCTGTAAAAACGGGAGGCTCTTTAAGCTTCCTTGAAGCGGTAGCCGACGCCGTACAGCGTCTCGATCATGTCGAACGCGTCGTCGGCGACCTTGAACTTCTTGCGCAGCCGCTTGATGTGGCTGTCGATGGTGCGGTCGTCGACATAGACCTGATCGTCGTAGGCGGCATCCATCAGGGCATTGCGGCTCTTTACGACGCCCGGCCGGCTCGCAAGCGCCTGCAGGATCAGGAATTCCGTGACGGTGAGGGTCACGGGCTCATCCTTCCAGGTGCAGGTATGGCGCTCCGGGTCCATGCGCAGCGGACCGCGCTCGAGCACCTTGCGGGTGTCGGTTTCCTTGACGGCGGTGGCATCCTTCGGCGCGCCACGGCGCAGAACCGCTTTCACCCGCTCCACCAGAAGGCGCTGCGAGAACGGTTTGCGGATGAAATCGTCGGCGCCCATCTTGAGGCCGAACAATTCGTCGATCTCCTCGTCCTTGGAGGTGAGGAAGATTACCGGCATGTCGGTCTTCTGGCGCAGCCGGCGCAGAAGCTCCATGCCATCCATGCGCGGCATCTTGATGTCCAGGATGGCAAGGTCCGGCGGCGAGGTCTTGAAACCCTCGAGCGCGGAGGCGCCATCGGTGTAAGTCATGATCCTGTAGCCTTCGGATTCAAGTGCGATCGAAACCGAGGTGAGGATGTTGCGGTCGTCATCGACCAGGGCGATTGTGGGCATGGGCGGCCTTCTAGCATGAATCGGCCGCGCACAGCGAGCCCGGCCCCAGTTCCAATGTGAAGCCCGCCGAACGGGCGCAATTGTGGCAAAGGTGAGAAAAATCGTGGCGGATGAAGCATTTGGAAGGGGCGATCGGGTCGAAATGAGTGCCCCGGCGCTGCCCGGCGCCATGCCGGACCGCCTGCCGGAAGGGGCTCGGCCACCGGGGGATTTTGCCCCGAAGGCGGTCGCGAAGACCCTTTTGCGCTCGATCCGGGCCGGGGCTCTCGGCACGCTCGACCGAAATACCGGGCATCCGTTCTGTTCCCTGGTCACCGTGGCGACCGATGTGGACGGCGCGCCGCTGGTCCTGACCTCGCGGCTGTCGAGCCATACGGCGAATCTGGAGGCGGACGGCCGCGCCTCCGTTCTGCTGGCACAGACCGGCAAGGGCGACCCGCTGGCGCATCCGCGCCTGACTGTGCTCGGGACCTTCGCGCCCATCGCGCGCGAAACCGCCGACGACGCGCGCGTGCGCCGCCGCTTCCTCGCGCGCCATCCCAAGGCCGAGCTTTACGCAGAGTTCGGCGATTTCTCGTTCTGGCGGATGCAGGTCGCATCCGCGCATCTCAATGGCGGCTTTGCACGCGCCGCGGATCTCACGGCTGCGGACGTGCTGACAGATGTGACCGGCGCGGACGAGATGGTCGCGGCGGAAGAAGGCGCGGTCGCGCACATGAACGCAGACCACACTGATGCGATCGAGCTCTATGCCGTCGACCTGCTCGGTGAAGCGGAAGGTCCGTGGCGCATCAGCGGGCTTGACCCGGAAGGCGCGGACCTGATCTTAGGCGACCGCACCGCGCGGCTGATGTTCAAGGAGCGCGTGACGTCGAGCGGCGCGTTGCGGCAGGCGCTGGTGGCGCTGGCCAAAGAGGCGCGCGAGGGGCCATAAGCGCCAGTCGATTCGAGCACCGAATTGCCGCTCTCTTTTTCCGGGATGGACCTTTCATGACGCAAGACAATCCGAAAGCCGCGGCGTTGCGCGCCAAGCTCGATATCGGCAAGCCCGCGCTCGCGATGGCGGCGCATAATCCGCTCGCCGCCAAGCTCGCGGCGAATGCGGGCTTTGACGCGATCTGGGGCAGCGGCTTTGAGCTGTCGGCGTCCTATGCGGTGCCGGACGCCAACATCCTGCCGATGGGCACGCATCTGGAGATGATGCGTGCGTTCGGCGAGGTTCAGGAGGCGCCGGTCATCGCCGATATCGACACGGGCTTTGGAAACGCCGTGAACGTCGCCTACGCGGTTCCGCGCTATGTGGCGGCCGGCGTGGCCGCGATCGTGATGGAAGACAAGACCTTTCCGAAGGACAGCAGCTTGCGCGCCGATGGACGGCAGGAACTGGTTCCGGTCAGCGAGTTTCAAGGCAAGCTCGGCGCCGCCAAGGCCGCGGGCGGTGGCGTTCTGGTGGTGGCACGCACGGAGGCGCTGATCGCAGGCCTCGGCGAGGAAGAGGCGCTGCGCCGTGGCGCGGCCTATGCGGAGGCGGGTGCGGACGCCGTGCTGATCCACAGCAAGCAGAAGACGCCGGACGAAATCCTGTCGTTTTGCAGAGCGTGGCCAGGAAGCGTGCCGCTGGTTCTGGTGCCCACCAGCTACCCGCAACTCTCGTTCGCCGATGTCGCGGCGCTCGGCAAAGTCGGGTTGATCATCTGCGGCAACCACGCCGTTCGCGCCGCCGTCGCTGCCATGCAGAGCACGTTCCGCCGCATCATCGCCGAAGGCGGCATTGCCGGCGTGGAGCGCGACATCGCGTCTGTCGCCGAAGTGTTTGCGCTTCAGGGCGACGCCCATATGCGCGAGGTGGAGCAGGCCTATCTGCGCTAAATCAGCGGCCGCTTTGGCGTTTCTTCGTCGAAATATTGCGCCAGACTTTCCAGCGCGCGCGGATTGCTCAAGAGCAGCGCGCCGTTGTCGAGCGAGAACATGCCAAGCTTGCGCAGCTTGCCGAGCGACTTGTTGGTGTGGACCAGCGACAGGCCGAGCGCGTCGGCGATGTGCTGTTGATTGAGCGGAAACGACATCGCGCCGTTCACCACCAGTCCGAGTTTGTCGGCGCGTTTGTAGAGCGAAATGATCAAGGCGGCGATTCGCTCGGACGCCGAGCGCCGCCCGGCGCTGGTGAGGTTCTCATCGACGATGCTTTCCTCGCGCGCGCCGAGCCAGGTGACATCGAAGGCGAGCTCCGGCATGTTCTCGAACAGCGACCACACCTTGCGGCGCGGCAGCACGCAAATCTGCACCTCGGTGACCGCCTCCACGCTATAGAGCGCTGCTTCGAACATTGCGCCCTGCAGGCCGATAAGGTCGCCGGGCAGAATGAAATTGAGAATTTGGCGGCGCCCGTCGGGCAGCGTCTTGCAGCGGAACGCCCAGCCCGCATAGAGCGTGTAGAGTTCAGCCTGCTCCTCGCCCGCCGGAATGATTTCGGCACCCGGCGGGCATACCAGATGGTCCCGCTTCATCTCATTGATGAAGGCTAACTCAACGTCATTGACGGGCTTGAAGGCGCCGCAGGCGCGCAAGGCGCATTCGAAGCAAGGCACGCGCATCAACAGATGCTCCAACCGAAGGCGCTCTATATTCGGTGCCGCGGCACCGTTTCATGTCAAATGACACAAGCGCAGAACTCTCCCCACCATACATTGCCGCCGCCAGGAAGGGGACTTATTCGCGCATGCGGCGAGACCAGAATGGAGAAAGACCGGCCGCGCCGCTGCTCGCCGTGCAGATGCAGGAACTGCGTCACCGCCTGCGCAATCATTTGCAGAACATGACCAGCCTGATCAGCCTGCAGGTGCGGCGCGCTCAGCATCCCGAGACGGTCGCGGCGCTGGAAGACCTGCGTACGCGGTTTTCCACGCTGACCAGCATCTACATCGACCTCGACGAGGCGAGCGATCACGCGATCGCGCTCGACCACTTCATCCCGGGCCTGGTGCATCGCGTCGGCGAACTTTACGATCCCGGTCGCCGGCATGCGGTCAGGGTAGCGGCCTCGCCCTGCACGCTGCCCGGAGCGCGCGCCGCGATCTTGGGGCAGATCGTCGTCGAGCTGGTGATGAACGTGTATCGCCACGCCTTTGCGGGGCGCGTCGGCGGCATGATCGATGTCGTGCTGACACAGAACGAGGGGCAAGCCAGCCTGCGGATCGCCGACGACGGTCCGGGATTGGTAGAGGCCGATGGCAGCCGCACGCATCTTGGATTTTCCATCATCTCCAATCTTGCGGATGCGCTCGGCGGCACATTCGGGCACGAGAGCTGCGGCGGTTTTGTCGCACACTTACGTTTTCCGCTCGAACATTCCGCCTGACAGCGAGCACCGAAATCCGAACGGAACGGTGAACTTGGAGCCGTTTCCGCGCGACCAAATAGTGGCCTCGCGACTATCGCGGGGCAGCGAAATGCGGAGCGCGATTGGCCCGATGGATACCGCCTCCCAGGACCCAGCGCTCGCGCCGGCCTATGCGCGGTTCATGCCGCGCCTGCGGGCGCTCTACATCGACGCGATCATCATGATGGTGGTGGCGTTCGGGACCTTGTTCGTTGCCGTCACGCTGCGATCCGACAATATCGCGCGCGTCCTCGGTTTCACGATCGTCGTGAGCTGGTTGTTGTATGAGCCGCTGCTGGTGTCATTCGCCGGCGGCACGATCGGACATCGCCGCACCAATTTGCGCGTCGTGGATGACCGCACGCAGGGCAATGTCGGTCTTCTGAAGTCCTTCGCCCGAACCATCATCAAGGCTGCGCTCGGATGGGTCTCGTTCCTCACGATGCTGACAACGCGGCGCTCGCAGGCAATGCATGACCTGCTGACGCGCTCGACTGTGCAGGTTCGCGATTTGGCGACGGCCGGCCCCAAGCTCTATGTGCACGAGCGGCAGGACTTCGCGCCGGCCGCCATGCCGTCGCGTGCGCGGCGAATTGTCGTGATCGGCGTCTATGTGGCCGGCTCGTTTGTGTTGTGTTCGCTGCTGTTCATTCTTCTGATCCAGAACGGTTTCGTTTCCGACCGATGCATCGGCACGGACCAATGTTCCCGGCGGGACGACATCATGGTCGGCTGGCCACTTGTCGCCTGGCTCGGCATCTGCGTGCTCTGTGTGGGGTTTGGCTGGCGCGGACGTTTGTTCGGTTGCCGCGCCGCAAGGGTCTGATCCAACCTTAAGCATCATGCCCCGCGGGCTATCGCCCACATTCTCGTATGCATTCGCCAAACGGCCGGCCCGCGCGCCCACGGCTGGCGACGTGTCGACAGATCGGCGATGATGCGTCCAACAAACAGGGGAGGGACCGATGCGCATCGTGATCGCATTGGCGTCGAGCGTCATGCTCAGTCTCATGGGGACAGCCGCAATGGCGCAAGAAGACATCGTGCTGCGTGGCATGGGCTCGTTTCATATCGGCGGGCGCGTCGCCGAAGTGAGCGGCAAGCCCGTCAAGGACATCCAGCGCGTGCCCGGCGGGCCGATGTCGAAGCTCGATCCGAACGGACAGTTCATGGTCGAGCAGATGTACGTCCAGTACGTGCTGCCCAAGGCGCGCAAGGGCAAATATCCGCTGCTGATGTGGCATGGCGGCGGGCTCACCGGCGTCACCTACGAGTCGACGCCTGACGGGCGCGAAGGCTGGATGAACATGTTCGTGCGCAAGGGCTGGGACACGTACGTGTCCGATGCGGTCGAGCGCGGCCGCTCCGGCTTTGCATCTCCCGACGTATGGAGCGACGCGCCGATTTTCCTGAACTATCAGGACCCCTACGAGCGCTTCCGTATCGGTGCGGGCGAAGGCTCGTGGAATGCCGATCCGTCGCGGCGCAAGCTGCTTCCCGGCAGCCAGTTTCCGGCCGAGGCCTACGACAACTACATGAAGCAGTCGGTGCCGCGCTGGCTTTCCACCGACAAGGCGATGATCGAGGCGTATCTGGCGCTGGTCGACAAGGTGTGTCCGTGCGTGCTGCTGACCCATAGCCAGGGCGGATCGTTCGGCTTCAAGGTCGCCGAGCAGCGGCCCGACAAGATCAAGGCGATCGTCGCCGTCGAGGCGGCAACGGCGGGTGTCGTCGCCAACGCGCCGAAGCTCAAGGACGTCCCGGTGCTGATGATCTTCGGCGACTATGTCGACGAGCACCCGCGCTGGGCCGCCTACAAGAAGACCGACATGGAATACGGCAACGCGATCAAGGCGGCCGGCGGTTCGGTCGATTGGATCAACCTCCCGGAGATCGGCATCAAGGGCAACTCGCACATGATGATGCAGGATAAGAACAATGCGGCGATCGCCGAGGTGATCCAGAAATGGCTGGTGAGCAAGGGATTGG
>JBBWZU010000046.1:0-5107 GCA_039649225.1 Hyphomicrobiales bacterium
CGCGGCGGCGCATTGACTTGATATGGTCACGGTAACAAGGAGCTAACGATGTCTATGTATTTGGCCGCCGTGATACTCGGTGGCGTTCTCACGGTTGCGGCGACCGATAACGTGCCGGTACTCCACACCCAGCCGACCTGCGCCGGTGCAGACAGCGACCTCTCGGGAAGCCGCAATATCGCGAGTTGTGAGCAGAGTGAGCAGCAGGCTCGCGATACCCTTAGCACGGAATGGCGGAAGTTCTCCGCCGCCGACAGAAGAAGCTGCGTCGCGGAAACCAACATCGGCGGGTTTCCGAGCTACGTGCAGGTCCTCACTTGTCTGGAAATGGCGCGTGATGCGCGCACGTTGCAGTGAACAGACCGATATCCTGATTTCGGGCTAACGATCGGAACGCGTACCCACTGCCTTCGCTCAGTGCGAAAGGACGCGGCGGTGTTGCATTGCGAGCGGCCCCCGCGCGCGAGGCATAACCTCTCAATGAGCAGGTCCCTTCAATAAGTGGCGCGAGCCGCTACACGATCTCGCCGAACCCGGTAGAGCACGCGCAAGGCATTCGCCGTCACCGCATTCTCAGGTGAGCGCGCGCGGGCGCTCGCAGGGTCGAGCCATCCACTTTCTCGTCACGCGCGGCACAATAGCGGTCCTGCGAACCGGACAAAATTAATTGTTTGTAACACGCGCCCAGTCGCAATTGACCGCGTACCAAACGCGCGAGCGGACATCTCAGGTAATCTTCAGACTGGCTGCAGCTTTTTTGCGCGAGCAACCCGTTCGCCCATGGGTCGAGCGGGTCACGCCGCGTAAGCCCCAAACTTAGGTATAGGTTTTTCGATGCTGGACGAAAACCTAAGTGCGATAGGACGGTGGGCCGCGGATCGCTAGTCTGATGTTCGTACCCGAACGGCAAGAAGCGCGGAAGTGACGGGCTTCTGACGAAATCAAACTCACAAGGGTCGAACTCCATGCTCAGTAACTCTCTGTCCACGCGGACCAGCCCATATTCGCCTATCGAGAAAATAGCGCCTCGACTGTCGGTGGTCTACGACGCAACCTCGCACACGCGAATGAGCACCTTCGGCGAGAGCCGGCGCGCGAGTCGATCGGAAGGTGAGCCCTCGACCGATGCGAGCCGTGCGACGGTGAAAATCCTGCCCCATGGTGCCGCGACTCGCCGCGGAGTGGAATGGCACGGCATGGGTGTCGAATTTGTCCAGGCGACACGCCAGGAGCGGGTCGAATATAGCTTTCGGTCGAGAGCGCATTTGCTTGTGGCGTACGAGCACGGCGTGCGTCGTGATGGTGAAACATTCGTCGAGGGCGCGCCGAGGTCCACTCTGCGCAATGTTGCAGGCAAACTCACATTCGCGCCGTCCGGCCATGAGTATCGTGAATGGCACGAGCCGCGTACGCCCATGGGGGTGATGTATTTCCACTTTGATCCTGACAAGCTGCAGGCCGATTCCGACCTGAACATGGCGGATTTTTCGCTCACGCCTCGGATGTTTTTCGAGGATGCGACGATCCGGAGCACGGCTAAAAAACTCATGACGGCGATTGAATCTCCGAGCTCGGAGAATCAGCTGTATCTCGAAGCGTTGGGCATTGTGCTTGTGCATGAACTGCAGCGTCTGAGTCTCGGATCCGCACATGCGGAACCGCTGGTCCGAGGCGGGCTCGCAGCTTGGCAGCAGCGAGTTGTAACCGCGTATATCGAAGAGCATCTGTCGGAGCAGATTTCGCTCGCCACACTCGCGCAACTGGCTCGCCTCAGTCCGTACTATTTCTGCCGCGCATTCAAACAGTCGTTGGGCGTTCCGCCGCACCGGTTTCATACGTTTCGGCGCATTGAGCACGCCAAGGTTCTGTTGGCAGGACGAAAGACTTCGGTGACCGAAGTTGGACTGAGCGTCGGCTATAGCGAGACGAGTTCATTCACCGCCGCGTTCCGGAAGATCACCGGGCAGACGCCGAGCAGTTATCATCGAAGCATCGCGTGAGCGCCAGCGTGGCGCATGGGCGAGGTCATTCGATCGGGCAAGATCGGGCGCGGCCCGCATTGAGATGTCCTCATCCTGATCGTGGCGCTTCCGTTGATTGTCGTAATGCAGGGGAGGGGCGCGCTTCTTTGAAGCCTGGCCGGAGTGCGGGCTCGGGATCACGCGGCCTTCGGCACGAGAGAGTCGCGCGCGTCGGGGCAGCAGGCGATCGAAACAACATCGCACAAGCCGCGGCAATCCACGCGAAGCCATGTCCGGGCGTTTGATTGCATTATCGTCGAGGGGGCCAGGCGCGATGAATGCCGTGAAAGATAAGGTCGAAGCCATGATGACACGCTTTGCGATGGTTACCGTGGCGGGGGTGCTACTGGGCTGCGGCTCCGCCCTTGCACAAGTCGGCGGGATGGGCAGTCCCACACCGAGCATCGGCGCGACCTCGCCGCTTGGCATGGCATCGGGCTCGCAAGTCCCGCCGACTGGAAACCCCATGGGCGCCACGGAGCTCGCGTCGCCCGGACTCAGTCCTGTGCCGAGCGGCACGACGGGGCTGACAGGCTACGGCACGCTCGGCTCGGCGATGGGAAGTCCGATATCGGGAATGCCCGGCTCGACCACGACATACGACGGCGGCGGAATGGGGACCGGAGCGTCCATGCCGGGCAGCACAGCAATGTCGGGAACGGGCGGCACGACCTTAGGCAGCAATGCTTCATCCTTGGCGGCGACGTCGCCCACGACGCCCGGCGGCGCCGCTCGCACCGGGATTCCGTTGGGCTCTTTCGAAATCGGTAGTGGAGGGGTCAGCCCCATGCCGGTCGTACCGGCGCCCATCATGCCAGTCATTCCGTCTCCGTCGATGACGGCAATCAGCCCTTCTGCGCCGGCGTTTGCCAGCACGCCCCCCTGTACACCGCCGTCAACGAACGCAGCGGGCCTTCCCATAACCGTGCTCTCTCCGACGCCCGGAATCTCTCCGCTCAACAATAACTTTTCGGCGTCCGGATTGCCGGGCACGACCGGTTCGTGCTGAACGGCATTTCAAACACAGGGGTCGCGGCAAATGCGCAAAAAGATCGTCATTCCGGCAGCGGGGCTGATTGCGGTCCTGGCCGTCGGCGGTGTTCTCGCCGTCACGCATAAATTTCCCTTCGAACAGTCAGTTGCGGCTGATGCAGCGGCGCCGCCACCGGCGGTGCCGGTCGTCGCCGGAGTCGTCGCCCAGCACGACGTGCCGATCTATCTGGACGGCGTCGGCACGGTCATCGCCTACAATACAGTCCTCGTGCGCAGCCAGATCCAGGGACAGCTCGTCAACATCAACTTCATCGAGGGGCAGACGGTGAAAACCGGCGACCTGCTGGCGCAGATCGATCCGCGGCCCTATCAGGCCCAGATCGATCAGATGACCGCCACGCGCGATCGCGACAAGGCTCAGCTTGCCAACGCCCAGGCCAATCTCTCGCGCTATACCCAGTTGGGCGACAAAGGCTGGGCCACACCGCAATTGGTCGACACCCAGAAGGCGCAAGTCTCGCAGTTGCAGAACGCCATCAAGGCGGACGAAGCGCTGATCGACGCCGCGAAAGTGCAGCTCAGCTATACGCAGCTGACTTCGCCGATCGACGGCGTGGTCGGCATTCGTCAGATCGACATCGGCAATATCATCAGTCCGGCAAATACGAACGGTCTTGTCGTTGTGACTCAGATCGAGCCGATCTCGCTGATCTTCACGCTCCCGGAGACGGTCTTGCCGCAGATTCAGCAGCAGCAGCAAAAGACCCACCAGCCGCTTGCGGTTGTCGCCTACAATCAAGATAACACCATCAAGCTCGGTGACGGCACACTCGGCCTCGTCAACAACCAGATCGTGCAGACCACCGGTTCGATCCAGCTCAAGGCGAATTTTCCCAACAAGGAGCATCGGCTCTGGCCGGGCCAACTCGTCAACGCGCGGCTGCTGGTCGATACGCGGCACGACGGCCTGACCGTTCCAGCGTCCGTCGTGCAGCAAGGTTCCAAGGGACCGCAAGCCTACGTCATCAATCCCGACAAGACCGTCGAGCTCCGGCCGATCAAGGTCGCACAGATTAGCGACGGGCAAGCCCTGATCGACTCCGGTCTCAAGGCCAACGAGCAAGTGGTGGTCGACGGACAATACAAGCTTCAGCCCGGCACGCACGTCACCCTTCTCACCGGCCAGGCGGCCGAGGAAGCCAAGGCGCAGAGCGCGCAGCAGGCACCGATCCCATGAACATCTCCGCGCCGTTCATCCAGCGGCCGATCGCGACCGCCCTGCTGATGGTGGCACTGCTGGTCGGCGGCCTCGTTGCCTATCCGCTCTTGCCGGTGGCGGCGCTGCCGAACGTCAACTACCCGACCCTCACGGTCACGGCGCAACTGCCGGGCGCCGACCCGCAGACCATGGCGTCCACCGTGGCATCGCCGCTCGAATTGCAGTTCGGTGAGATCCCTGGTGTCACCCAGATGACCTCGTCAAGCGCGCTCGGCTATGTCCAGATCACGCTGCAATTCGAGCTGAGCCGCCCGATCGACGGAGCTGTCGCGGACACGCTGTCGGCCATCAATGCCGCGCAAGCGTACCTGCCGACGAACATGCCGTATCCACCCTTGATCCGGAAGGTCAATCCGGCCGACACGCCGGTCCTGGTGCTCGGGATAACCTCGGACAGCCTGCCGATAACCGTTGTGAGTGCCTATGCGGCAAATATCTTGCTGCAAAAGATCTCGCAGGTATCCGGCGTCGGTCTCGTCGGTATCGGAGGTGAGCAGCAGCCGACGGTCCGTGTGCAGGTCGATCCGGAGGCGCTGGCGGCGCGCGGCATCAACCTTGAGGACGTGCGCACGGTGCTCGGGCAGGCCAATGTCGATTTGCCCAAAGGCACGCTCAACAGCCCGCGCCAGACCTACACGCTCAATACCAACGATCAGCTGTTCAAGCCCGACCAATACGCCGACTTGATCGTCGCCTATAAGAACGGATCGCCGGTCCGCGTACGCGATATCGGCCATGCCGTCAGTGCGGGAGAGAACGAGCTGATTGCCGGCTGGTTCAACAACAAGCGGGCGATCATCCTGGCGATCCAGCG
>JBBWZU010000053.1:0-2635 GCA_039649225.1 Hyphomicrobiales bacterium
GGGCGAGTTCAACCGCGCCGAGCTCGATCGCACCGTCGAGGGGCTGCGGCTGATCGGCGAGGTCAAGAGCGCGATCGACTGGGACAAGTTGATCGATCAGTCCTATTTGCCGAAAGACCTCCAGGACAAGCTCTGATGGCCCTCCCACAGACGGTGGACCCGATGGCCCGGCCCGAGCCGATGCGAGCCGAGGTTCATGCCCGGTTGTCCGGCGTTACACGCGTCTACACGCTACCGTCGGGCGAACGTCTACATGCCCTTGGGCCAGTCGATCTCGATCTGCGGCGCGGCGAATTCTTTTCGGTCGTCGGACCGTCGGGCTGCGGCAAGTCGACCTTGCTCGACGTCCTCGCCGGCCTTGCGCAGCCGAGCGAGGGCTACGGCGAGTTCGAGGGCAAGCGCGTGATCGACGTGCCCGATGGCGTCGGCGTCGTGTTCCAGGAAGATGCATCGTTTGCCTGGCTCACGGTGCGCGACAACATTGCTTTCGGCCTTCGTCGCGCCGGCATAGCGGCGGCGGAGATTGCGCGACGGGTCGACTACGCAATCGGCTTCATGGGGCTGCGCGACTTCGCGACGTCCTATCCGGCGCAACTCTCCGGCGGCATGCGTCAGCGCGTGTGCATTGCCCGCACGCTGGTGCTGCAGCCCCGCCTGATCCTGCTCGACGAGCCGTTCGGCGCGCTCGACCAGCAGACCCGCCTCCTGATGGGCGACGAGCTGCTGCGCCTCTGGCGCGAAACCGGCGCGACGGTGCTGCTCATCACCCACGCGCTCGACGAGGCGGCGATGCTGTCGGATCGGGTCGGCGTGATGTCGGCGCGGCCGGGCCTGTTCATCGATATCGTCGAAACCGGCTGGGAGCGCGAGCGCGACAGCCGCATCGTCTCCGCCCCGCATTTCGGCACGATCACGGCGCGGCTATGGGATCGGCTGCGGGTGGAATCGATGAAGCTGATGGGCCCATCCAGCCACTGAAGGCAGAGGAGCGGACGGGTCCGATGACACATGAAGGCCGCATCCGGTTGGGCTTGATCGTTGGCTTCATCATGCTGATCGAGACGCTGTGCCGCCTTAGCGTCGTTCCCGCGACCGTGATGATCGCGCCCTCCGAGATGGCGGGCGCGCTTGCTGTCATCCTGGCATCCGGCCAGTTCAACAGCGACATCGCCTCGAGCATGGGCAACGTCGCCGCTGCCGCAGTGATCTCCGTCGTTCTCGGGTTCGTCGCCGGGCTCGTCATTCATGCCTGGCCCGCCTTGCGTGGCGCGGTCGAGCCGCTGCTCGCGAGCTACTACGCGATCCCGACCTTCATGTTCTATCCGGTCTTCATCATAGTCTTCGGGGTGGGCAACCGGGCGATCATCGCCATCGCGGTACTGCTGGCCGTGGTCGCAATGATCACCGCCACGCTGAACGGACTCGACCGCATTCCCCAGGTTTTGCGCAAGACCGCGCGCATGTACCGCATGAGCCGGCCCAATCGCGCCCTGCTGATCGATCTGCCGGCCGCCGCGCCCTATCTCTTCACCGGAGTGAAGCTGTCTGTCGCCTATGCGTTCATCGGCGTCATCGCGTCCGAATTCATCTTGTCGGGCTCGGGCCTCGGCTACGCCATTGCCTACGCCTACAATAATTTTCAGAACCGCGAGATGTATGCGCTGATGCTGCTGATCCTGGTCATGGTCACCGTGGTCAACGGTGCGCTCGACGCGGTCGACAAGCGCCTGCAGGCGCGGCAGCGGCGGTGAGGCGATGAAACAGTTCGGCCGCACTGCGCTTCTCGTCCTTGCGCTCCTGGCGATCTGGCAGGCGCTCTATCTCATGGTCGGCGAGACCGCCCTCGCCTCTCCGCTCATCACCGCGGCGAAGCTTGCCCAGTTGTTCCGCACGCCGAGCTTCTGGGGTCATGTGGCCGAGACCGGGTATGCCTTCAGCTATGCGTTGATGCTGTCGCTCCTCGGCGGCATCGGGATCGGCGTGATGCTCGGCGTCAACCGCACGTCCGGGCTGGTGGCCGAGCCGATCCTCATCGCGCTCTATTCGATCCCGAAGGTGACGCTCTATCCGCTGGTGCTGCTGTGCTTCGGTCTCGGCGTGTCGGCCAAAGTGACGTTCGGGGTCATGCATGGGCTGATCCCGATTGCGATCTTCACCATGAACGCGATCCGGCAGATGAAGCCGGTCTACCTGCGCACCTCCAAGGTGCTGCGGCTCACGCCGGCGCAGACCGCCGCCACCATCGTGCTGCCGGCGATCTTGCCCGAGGTGATGTCGGGGACGCGGCTTGGCTTCTCGCTGACGCTGCTCGGCGTGCTGATCGGCGAGATGTTTGCCTCGCGGCGCGGCCTGGGCTTTCTCATCACCAACGCCATCGGGCTGGGCGACATTGCAACCATCATGGCCGTCGCGGTGCTGCTGGCGGCCTTCGCGGTCGCGGCCAACGCCGCGCTTCTGGCCTTCTACCGCGCTCTGCATCGCTAGAGCATGATCCGCTCATTCCCGCGAAAGCGGGAATCCAGTGCCAAAGAACTGGACCCCCACTTTCGTGGGGGTGAGCGGGACTGATGTCGATTCAGCCGCCTAACGCTCGACGAAGGCCTTCTCGACCACGAACTGGCCCGGTTCGCCGTGA
>JBBWZU010000063.1:0-4302 GCA_039649225.1 Hyphomicrobiales bacterium
ATCATGCATGGAGGAATCATGCATGAACTGGTGCTCCCGGATAGTCGGCCTCGAGCACGACGTCGAAGCCGGGCCCGTAATCCCGGATTGGCGTCAGGTGGGTTGTCATTCCGATATCGGGCCGCCAAGTGTGCAGCGCGAAGGCCGGCGGCTCCATGATGAAGCGGGTCGGCTGCCCGGGCGCAAGATCGAGCGCAACCTGATGCGCGATGCTGGGCGCGCAGAATGCGAGCGTGCCGCCGAACATCGCGGTGATCGGACGGTGATAGTGCCCGGCGAGCAGCCGCTGCACGCCGTTGTGGCGCGCGAGCACACGGCCGAGCGCATCGCCGCTGCGCAGCCACAGATCGTCCATGGCCGAGATCCCGGTGCGGAACGGCGGATGATGCACGAACACCAGTGTCGGCTTTTCGCCTTCGCTCAACCGCGCATCGAGCCAGTCCAGCTGGTGCGGCGCAAGGTCGCCATAGGTTTCGCCGTCAATCAGGCTGTCGAGCCCGATCAGCCGCACGGCAAAGCGGTCGTCGACATAATCGAGATGCGGGCGGTCGTGATCGAGATAGGAGAAGGCCGAGGACAGATGACGGCGGAACGGCTCGCGCCGGTCATGATTGCCCGGAATGACGAAGACCGGCATCGGCAAGGTCGCGAGCCCGGCGCGCGCGATCTCGTATTCGGCCTCGAGCCCGCAATCGGTCAGGTCGCCGGTGACGAGCACGCAGTCCGGCGCCGGCCTGAGCGCGCGCACGGCGCGCAGCGCGTCCGCGAACAGCGCATTGGTGTCGATGCCGTAGGCGGTCTGGCCAGCGGGGCGCACATGCAGGTCGCTGATCTGGGCAATGATGAGCACGCGGGGGTCTTTCGTGATGAAAAGCGGCGGGAGAGCGCAAGCCGTTAAAATAGCTCCGTCATGGCCGGACTTGTTCCGGCCATCCACGTCTTGCTCGCAGCGAAGAAAGCAAGGCGTGGATGCCCGGGACAAGCCCGGGCATGACGGAGTGTTGTTGCTAGCCCGCGCTCATGAGGCCGTTGGTCTCATCAACCGCCTTCTTGAGCCCGGCTTCGGCGGTGGCCTCGCCGCGCATCACCGCATTGATGATCTCGCGTTGCGTGCGCCAGATGCGCACCGAGTTGCCGCCCGGATAGCCCTGCCACGGCCGCGCGCGCTCGAGCTGTTGCGACACGGTGCGGAAGTTCGGATTGGCCTGATAGAACGGCCCGAGGAATTCGGGGCCGGATGCGCGCAGATTGGTCGGCATGTAGCCGGTGGTCTCGACCACGATCTTCTGCGCCTCCGGGCCTGAGACGAACTTGAGGAATTCCCACGCCGCCTTCTGCTTGGCGGCATCCTTGGCGGTGATGATGGCGGCATTGCCGCCGGTCGGCAGGCCGCCTTTGGCCTTGTCGTCGATCGGAAACACCATGGTGCGCAACGTGAACTTGTCGCCGATCAGATCCGTCACCTGGCGCAGCCGCGCCGGCGTGTCGATGAAGATGCCGATCTTGCCGGCGATGAACTGCTGGCGCGACTGGTCCCAATCGATCAGCGGCATGCCGCCTTCGGCGACGAAGCGGCGGACATGGCTGAACGCCCGCATCCCGACATCGCCGCCGAATCCGGCCTTGGTCTCGCTCGCATCGAGCATGCTGCCGCCGCCCTGCAGGATCAGCGAGCGGAACAGCCAGTCATCCGGCCAATCGTGGATGTTGTAGGCGATGCCAGCCGTGTCGGAACCCTTGGCCTTGATGGCGGCGCTGAGCTTGATCATGTCGTCCCAGGTATCGGGCATCTTCTGCGGATCGCCGCCGGCCGCGCGCACCAGCTGCTCGTTGAAATAGACGATCGGCAGCGAGGCGTTGAAGGCGAGGCCGTACATCTTAGCGTCGACCTTGCCGAGCGCGAGAATTCCGTCGGAGTAGTTGGCCTTGCGCCAAGCGGCGTCTTCCGCCGCGAGCAGCGGCTCGACCTCGGTGATCTGCTTGCGCTTGGCGAGATTGCGCACCAGCTCGGCGAGCAGGTGATAGCCGGCGTAATAGACGTCCGGCAGCTGATTGGTCATCGACTGGCGCATCATGGTCTGATGGCCCTCGTCGTAGCTCGGCGCCGGCGCGCGGAACGAGATCTTGATGTCGCTCTGGCGCTTCATGAACTCCTGGGCGATCGGCTCATGGAATTTGGCGAAGGCTGGAAACGCATAGAGCACGTCGAGCGTGACGGATTCGGCGCGCGCCGCGGTGGACATCAAGGGCGTTGATAGCGCGGTTCCGGCCAGCGCCATCCCCTTCAATACGTCTCTGCGATGCATCTTCTGTTCTCCCATGGTTATCTTGCGTCGTGGTCAGTTACTTGATGCCGGTCATGGTGATGCCGGCGATGAAACGGCGTCGCGCGATCAGGAAAGCGATGACGAGCGGCGCCGTGATGATGGTCGCGCCAGCCGAGAGCGCGCCGTAGTTCGAACCGACCTCGGAGTCGGCAAAAAACATCATGCCGAGCGGCGGCGGCGCCAGCTTGGTGTCGGAGATGACGATCAGCGGCCAGTAGAGATCGTTCCAGTGCGCGACGATCGAGAACACCGAGAAGGCCGCAATCGCTGGCCAGGCGCTCGGCACCACGATGCGCCACACGATCTCGAATTCGCCGACGCCGTCGAGCCTTGCTGCCTGGATGATCTCGTCCGGATAGCTCTTGAAGAACTGGCGGAACAGGAAGATCGCGAATACCGAAAGGAAGAACGGCATCATCATCGAGAAGTAGGTGTTGAGCATCCCGGCTTCGGCCAGCGCCATATACAGTGGCAGCGAGGGGACTTGAATTGGAATGCACAGGCCGAGCAGCACCAGCGCGAACAGCACCGGCCGTCCCGGAAAGCGCAGCTTGGCGAGCGCATAGGCGCAGGGGATCGCGACCAGGAGCTGGACGATCAGGATGCCGCCGCACACGATCAGGCCGTTGAGCATGAAGCGCAGCAGCGGCGCCGTGGTCAGCGCCGAGGCGTAATTCTGCAGCCCGTAGAAAGTGCGCGGCCAGAGCCGGAAGGTCGCCTCGAAGACTTCGGCGGGCGGCTTGATCGAGGTGACGAGCATGAACACGAAGGGCAGCAGCATGAACACGGCGCCGGCGATGAGGATGCCGTGCACCAGCGCCAGGCCGGCGAAGCGGCGCAGGCGCGCCATCACGGGTGAGATCGGACGCGGCGCATACGGTGCGGACATCGCGCGCATCAGTAGTGCACCTTGCGATCGAGGATGAAGGTCTGCGCGATCGAAAACACCAGCGTGAAGGCAAGGAAGATCAGCGTCAGCGTCGCCGCGTAGCCGAGGTGGAAATACTGAAATCCCTCCAGATAGACCGCATAGAGCAGCACTTCGGAGGAGCCCATCGGCCCGCCGCGCGTCATCACGGCGACGGTGTCGAACACCTTGAAGGCGGTGATGAAGGTGGTGACGATCACGAACATCGTGGTCGGGCCGAGCAGCGGCCAGGTCACCCTCAAAAAGCGATCGACCGGATGGCTGGCGCCGTCGACGTCGGCCGCCTCATAGAGTTCGCGCGGGATCGCCGAGAGGCCAGCCAAAAAGAGGACCATGTTGAAGCCGATGAGTTGCCAGATGCCGATCGCCGCCAGCGTCGGGATCACCAGCGACGGCTCGCTCAGGAACGCAACTTCATGAAAGCCGATCGACTTCAGGACTGCATTGACCGGGCCGAGATTCGGATGCAGCAAAAACTGCCACATCGTCGCCATCGCGATCAGCGTCGAGGTGACGGGCAGGAAATAGATGACCTCGTAGAACGAACGCGTGCGGGTGCGCCGATGCACCAGAATGGCGACGATCAGCGAGGCGATCACGCCACCCGGCACCACGAGCGCCACATAGAGCAGCGTGTTGGCGAGCGAGCGGCGCAGCACCGGGTCGGCGAGCGCCTTGTGGAAGTTCTTCCAGCCGATGAAGGTCAGGTCGAGCGCGCCGAGCTCGTAATTGGTGAAGCTCAGGACGGCGAGAACCGCCAACGGCGCCAGGATGGTGGTCAGAAGAAGAATGAAGGCCGGGGCCGCAAAGCCGATGCCGGCCAAGGCCTCGATATAGGTCCGCCGCGTCGGCCGGGCCGAAATTGCGTCCGCGGGGGCCGCGAGGGCGGTCATCGCAGCGCTCCGGCCGTCAGGCCGATCGACGCGATCCCGTCCGCCTGCCGCGTGGAAGCCGCTTGCGTCACCATGCGCCGTCCGTCCGCATCGAAGACGTGACAGGCTTCGGCATCGAAGCGCAGCTGCAACTCGCCGTCCATGGTCGGCACCA
>JBBWZU010000072.1:0-3525 GCA_039649225.1 Hyphomicrobiales bacterium
CAGCTACGCTTTTGCCCTGCAATTGCTGCTTGCCGGCATCGTTGCAACGCAAATGACAGTCGCGGCATCCGCCGACCCATTTGTGATCTGCGTCGGCGACCCGAGCTCTCCGGACGGTTCGCACGGCAGCAGCGACCCTCACGCAGCGCATCAGGCTTGCGCGATCTGCACGTTTACATCCGCCGCCCCGTTGCTTTCTGCCGTTGGCCATCCCGTCCCCCTCGCGATCGAGGCCGCCGCAACGTTTCATTCGGCGGCTGTGGCTCTGGCCGTCACAGGCGGCCGGCATAGCCCGCGATCATCTCAAGGTCCTCCGCGCAACGTCTGATCCACATCCGGCAACCGCCGGTCAGCATCATTCGTTCTGTTGGAGAGAGCCATGTCACGTCTCATGCGTGCTTTTTGCGCGGTGTTGGCCGCCGCAATAGCATGCCCCGAACTCAGTCTCGCGCAACCCGCCAACCTGCCACCGATTATCGTCGAGGGAACGCAGCCGCGCGCCAAACGGGCAGCCCCTTCCGATCAAGCCAAGCGAGCCACGACCGCGCGCAGGACCATACCGGCCGCTCCCGCCCAGGCGCCGAGCGCGGAGTCTGGTCGTGGCAAGAGCCTCACAGTGCCGAACACCGAGCAGGCACGCCAGAATATCCAGCAGACGCCGGGCGGCGTCGCTTTGGTGCCGGATACCGCGTTCAAGAATTCGCCGGCGCAGACCGTCAAGGACATCCTCGACTGGGTGCCCGGCGTGTGGGCGCAGCCCAAATGGGGCGACGACACGCGGCTTTCGATCCGCGGTTCGGGCCTCTCGCGCAACTTCCACCTGCGCGGCACGCAGCTCTACATGGACGGCATTCCGATCAATACCTCGGACGGCTACGGCGACTTCCAGGAGATCGATCCGACCGCCTACCGTTATGTCGAAGTCTTCAAGGGCGGCAACGCCTTGCAGTTCGGCGCCAATTCACTCGGCGGCGCCGTCAATTTCGTGATGCCGACCGGACGCGATGCATCCTGGTTCGACGGCCGCATCGATGCCGGCAGCTTCGGCTATTTGCGCGCCCAGGCCGCCTCCGGCGCGGCGTTCGGCCCGTTCGACTACTACGTCACGGGCGCGGCGCAGCGGGCCGATGGCTACCGTCAGCACAGTTGGGGCAATTCGGAACGCGCGAGCACCAACTTCGGCTACCAGTTCTCGCCCGACTTCGAGACCCGCTTCTATGTGAATGCCAACATGGTGCGCCAGCGCATTCCGGGCGAAGTCACCAAGGACGGCGCGCTCAATTCCCCGCGGACGGCCGCGCCCGACAACGTGACCAACGACTGGCAGCGCAATATCGACACGCTGCGCGTCGCCAACAAGTCGACGCTGCGGCTTGACAACACCGTGATCGACTTCGGCGTGTTCGGCGTCGACCGCCACCTGATGCATCCGATCTTCCAGTGGCTCGATTATCGCTATCACGACTACGGCGCCTTCGCGCGCGCCGTCGATGATCGCCAGCTTTGGGGGCACCGCAACCGCTTCACCATCGGCTTCAACATTCTCAACGGCACCATCGACGCCAACCAGTATGTCAACACCGGCGGCTTCAAGGGCCAGCAATTATCTTCGCTCACGCAGAAGCCGGAGAATTACTCGTTCTATGCCGAGGACTCGTTCTACTTCCTACGCAACGTCGCCCTCGTGGCCGGGACGCAGTATCTCTACGCCGTGCGCGAGCAGCAGGTGAACTTCTCGCTCAACGGCGACAAATCGGGCCGCAGCACCTTCAGCCTGTGGAGCCCGAAGGTCGGCCTGCTGTGGGACGTGGATCCGACGTGGCAGGTGTTCGGCAATGTCTCGCGCAGCGCCGAGGTGCCGAGCTTCGGCGAGAGCGTCGCGCCGAACTTGCTCAACCCGAACTTCCCGACGATCCCGTTCTTCGACATCAAGCCGCAGACCGCGACGACCTATGAGATCGGCACGCGCGGACGCCGGCCGGACTACACCTGGGACGTGACGCTGTATCGTTCGGACATCCAGAACGAGCTGCAATGCTTCTTCAGCGCCTTCGGCAACTGCAACGTCACCAATGCGGACCGCACGGTGCATCAGGGCGTGGAAGCAGGCTTCGGCGTGTCTTTGATCAAGGGCCTTGCGTCGCCCGGCATTGATCCAGACCGGATCTGGCTCAACGTCGCCTACACCTACAATGATTTCCGCTACGATAGCGATGCGACCTTCGGCAACAACCGCTTGCCTGGCGCGCCACCGCACTATGTGCGCGCCGAGCTACTGTACCGGCACCCGAGCGGTTTCTCGTTCGGACCGAACATCGAATGGGCGCCACAGGCCTACTTCGTCGATAGCGCGAACACGCTCACGACGGAGCCGTATCTGCTGTGGGGCCTGAAGGCCGCGTACGACGACGGCAAGCACTTCTCGGCTTACGTCGAGGGCCGCAATCTCGGCGACAAGGCCTACATCTCGGCGACCAGCATCATCGATCGCGCCGACGCCTCATCGCGGCTGTTCAATCCCGGTACGGGTCTTGGCGTGTTCGCCGGTATGCGGTGGCGGTCATGAGAAACGCACGCGGGGCGTATCCTCAACATCAAGGAGCCGCGAAATGAAGCGCTTCGTTTTTACCGCTGCACTCGCTGCCTTGCTCACCACTCCAGCGCTCGCGCACGTGGTCCTCGAACGCAAGGAAGCGACGGTCGGCGCGTCGTACAAGGCCGTGCTTATCGTTCCGCACGGTTGCGCCGGTTCGGCCACAACACGGCTTCGCGTCAAGGTGCCGGAAGGCTTCATCGCGGTCAAACCGATGCCCAAGCCCGGCTGGACCATCGACGTCGTCAAGGGAGCCTACGAGAATCCGTATCCCTTCATGCACGGCATGACGCTGACCGCGGGCGTGCGCGAGGTTTCCTGGACCGGCAGGCTCGATGATGGATATTACGACGAGTTCGTGCTGGCCGGGTTCATCGCGGCGGCGCTCAAGCCCGGCGACACCCTCTATTTTCCCGCCGTACAGGAATGCGAGCAGGGCGTGGCGCGCTGGATCGAGATTCCGGCCGCCGGACAGAGCGCGCACGCCCTCGACAACCTGGCGCCGGGCCTGCATCTGATTGCTGCCGCAACCTCCAAGCCCACCACCTTCAAGGCCGGCGACCTGGTGATCGAGGCGCCATGGATCCGCGCGACGCCCAAGGGCGCGCAGGTCGCGGGCGGCTACATGAAGATCACGAACACCGGCAAGGAAGCCGACCGCCTTCTCGGCGGCACGCTCGACCAGACGCGCCGCTTCGAGGTTCACCAGATGACCATGATCGGCGACGTGATGCAGATGCGCCCCCTGCCCGACGGCCTTGTCATCCAGCCGGGCGAGACCGTCGAGCTCAAGCCGGGCGGATATCACGTCATGGGTCTGGACTTGCAGGCGCCGTTCGCCAACGGCCAGACCGCCAAGGGTACGCTCCAGTTCGAAAAGGCCGGCACTGTCCAGATCGAATACGCCGTTGTGCCGGTGGGCGGTTCACCGC
>JBBWZU010000129.1:0-4465 GCA_039649225.1 Hyphomicrobiales bacterium
TCGGTCACGCCGCCCGGCTCCTGTCCGCCGAAATCGTTCGACGGCACGCCGACGATGACGAGCCCGCGTTCGCGAAAGCGCGTCCACAAGTCCTGCAGGCCGGCATATTGCGGCGTGTATCCGCACAGCGACGCCGTGTTGACCACCAGCAACGGCTTGCCGGCAAAGTCCGCCAGCTTGATCTCCTTGCCATCAAGACCCGCGAATGAGAATCCGTAAGCGGTCATGCGGCTCATCCCCGGTGTGGCGGCGCGTGACGGCGTCGCGATCGTCGCGGCGAGCAGCGCCAAGAGATGCCTGCGATCGATCATCAGCGTTTCTCCCCGTCTCATGCTCATTTGCCAAATTACCCGAACCGAATGGCGTTTGCGATACGCACGATACGAAGAAAATCGGGCGTGGTTTCAACGCGATGGCGCTCTATTGCGATCATGATGCCCGGATTTGCGGCATTTGGATTTATTTCGTTGAACCCGGCGCGTGACGTCATCGTCTAACGGGCAAGTTGCCGAAACCGCGCGGGGCCTGTTTCGGCGCACCACCATGCCCCGCCAATAGGACGATGACCATGTCGATTTTCACGTTCCGGATTCCGGCTCTGCTTGCCGCGGGCAGCATTCTCTGCGTCGCCGCGGCCGGCATGGCATCGGCCCATTTGTCCGGCCCCGGCATTTTTCACGCGACCGAAGCGATGAGCTACGTGATCGGCTCGAAGCGCGCGGTCGGCTATTTTCAAAGCGTTTCCGGCAAGTGCCAGCTCACCTTGATGATCGCCGAAGCGACCGATCCCGATGTCGCGATGCCGCCGTCCGCGGCGCGCATGAGCCTGTCCTTGATCCCGGGCCAGAGCGTCGCGCTCGGCAGCGCCGAAGGCGAGAGCATGACGGCAACCTGCGGCAGCGGCGGCGAGACGATCGAGATCAAGCGCAACGCCTTCCATCGCACCTGACCTTCGGATCTCGGCGCGCGGCTTCACGATCCGTTGATGCGCCGAAACTGTTTGCCGCAATGCCCAGTAGCTCCGAGGTCCTCGCGTGAAGACCAACCGGAGCGAACGCTATGGGAATTTCCAAGAGCCTGTTGATGGTGGCCCTGATCGCGCTCGCGGTCGGGATGGCCAAAGCCGAAGAGAACTACGAAAGCTGGCGGCTGCACACGCCGACATTCCCGAGCACCGGCGGCGGTGGCGTCATCATCGGCGCGTACGACCCGGTCATCAGCGGCAACAAATGCATCACCGATTTCACCGCGACCCTGCCGGACGGCAAGGTCTACTACAACACGGTCGAGTTCGACGCCGTGCCGGCGCAAGGCGGCACGCTCTGCACCAACGGCAAATGGCGCGCGCGCGACGGCAGCGCCTCCGGCACGACGCCCTATCAGGTGTTCTTCAAGGATGGCGTCGTCCGCGGCGCACCCTAATGGTCCGCGGCGCGTCTTGAATCGGTGCCATCGGGGCATCCGTACTGGCCCGTATTGGCTTTGAACGGGTTAACGGCAACACAGCATCGTCTCCGGTTCGCCTCGGGGCGGGCGCCTCCGTGCCGCATTGCCGCCCCGCCCCCGTGATGGTTATCGCTCCCGCTGAGGCTCCTCGGGCGCTCGGCATGAGCCGGGCATCGGGCAAGGGCGGGCAGGATTTACGGCAAGATCTTGGACGGAAACGGGATGGCGGTGGACAAGAAATTCTGGAGCGGCGCGCTCATCGTGGTCACGGTTGTGGTGGCGGGCGCCGGCACATTGCCGGCCTTGCTGCTGCGTTCCACGGCGTCCGAGGCGCCGGATCTTGTGACCCAGGCAGCCGTTTCGGCTCCGGCGTCCGCCGAACCTGCGCTTCGCGCCACTCCCACTACGGCGCCGGCCGCCGTCATGGTCGAGCCTGCGCCGGTTGCGCCGGCCCCCGCCGCAAAGCCCGCGGAACCGCTGCCGTCCAAGGCGGCCGCCTTGCCGGTTCCGGCGGAGCCGCCAAAGCGCGTCGAGCGCTCGGTTGCGGCCGAAGCGCCGGCGCCTGCCGTAGCGGCCGAGCCGGCCGTGGCCGCACAACCGGTTCCCTCGGCGCCGGCCGCCACAGCGGCCGTTCCGGCCGCCACTGCGGCCGTTCCGGCCGCCACCAAGCAGACAGCGTTTCCGCCGGTGCAGCCGATCGATGCGTCGGCGCCGGTATCGCCCGCCGAAGCCGCCAAGAAGGCGCGGCAGGCTCAGATCGCGGCCGCCCGCGAGGCCAAGCGCAAGCAGCGCGCGCTGCGTCCGGAGCCTTATTCGATCCGCGACTTTTTCGCCGCGAACCGCTGAATTGGTTCGCCCGCGAACCGCTGAAGCGGCCCGGTCGCGACATCATGGTGATGCAAACCGGCTTGGGCACGGCCGCGCCGTGACTTAAAGTGCCGTCATGCGTTCCGGCGTCCTGATATCGATTGTGAGCCACGTCCTGTTCGTGGCGCTGGCGCTGCTCGGCACGCCGAAGCTGTTCGACGACGCCGCGACGCGGCCGATCGAAGTCGAGCTGGTGCGGCCCGAGGATGCGCCGCCCGAACCGCCTGAAGCAAAGCCCGCGGAAAAGCCCCAGGAGCAGGCCAGGCTTGAAATACCCTTGGAGTCCGGCAAGCCCGAAAGGGAGAAGCCGGCGTCCGCAAATCCAGCGCCGGACCAGGCTTCGCAGGCCAAGCCCGATCCCGCCGCAAAGCCGAAACAACAGCAGGCCAATGCGCAACCGCAGCAGTCGCAGCCGCAGCAGTCGCAGCCGCAGGGGCCGGGACAGTCTTCGCAGCCGCAGCCCGCGCAGCCTCAAGCCTCGCAGTTCGCGCCGCAGCCAACCGACCCGTCGATCTTCGATCCGGTCAATATCCCCAAGCTGCTCAACCTGCCGAACGCGCCTGAAACCGGCTTCGACGCGGAGTCGATGACGGCGGCCAACCTCTCCGGTGACCAGAAGGCCGCCTTCAAGGCGCATTTGCGCAAATGCTGGAAGCTGTCCGGCGGCGTGACGTCGGCGACGACGCGGGTGGTGCTGCGGATCTATTTGCGACGCGACGGAAAATTGGGCTCCGAGCCGGTGCTGATCGAGGCGAGCGCCTCGCGCGACGGGCCCATGGTGATGCAGGCCGCGATGCGCGCGCTGAAGGAATGCCAGCCTTACGGCTTCCTGCCCGCCGACAAATACAGCGAGTGGAAGGTGCTCGATCTCTCCTTCACGCCGCGCGACATGGGCGGCGGCTAGCGCCCGGCTTTCGAAGTTCGGCGGCACGAGCACGCTGATTCTGAGCGCCAGCACCAAAGTGTCGCCCACGGGGCGCTCGCTTCGTCTGCCAGAAATGTAACGATTCTAATCAGTTAACCTACAACTTGTGCGTTGCACAATGGCTCTTGCTGCGATGCGGCAAATCAAGGATACTGGATGCCAGGGATGAAACGAAGCGAAGGTTTTTGAGATGAGCACGACCTGGAAAACCAAATACGGCCCGCGTCGGGTCCGCCATGACCCCCCGACTTTGGAGGAGGCGATCTTCGCCGCCCGCGGTCTGACCGACGACATCCAGGAGCAGATCGAGTTTGCCGCCGGTCTGATGGAAGTCCCGGTCGAAGAGGTGCGCACCGCGATCATGAAATCGCCGGCGCCGCGCAAACCGGCCGCGACGCTCGCGTTCACCAATCGCGGCGGGACCGAGCGCTCGGTCGTGGTCGAGCGCAAGGCGCCACGCCGGATGCTGCCCGGCCGTCCGGTGACTGGGCGTTCGTTCGGTTAAAGCGCAGGATGTTCAAATAGCTCCGTCATGCCCGGACTTGTTCCGGGCATCCACGTCTTGTTTGCCCGGTTTTATGAAACGGAAGACGTGGATGGCCGGGACGAGGCCCGGCCATGACGGAGTTCTATAGTCCTTAACCTCTCGCTATCTGGAGCGCCCGTCGACGAGCGCCGGTTTGAGCGCGGCGAAGTCGATGCCATCAAGACAACGTACGTTGATCGCGACGGCCTCGCTGCCGTCCGGCTTCCTGCCGCGCGCAAAGGATTCAACGCCGCAGGTTGCGCAGAACAAATGATGGATCACGTGCTTGTTGAATTGGTAGTCGCGCAGCGACGCCTCGCCTGACGTGAGCCGGAACTGCGCCGGATCGACGAAGGTCAGCGTCAGTCCCTTGATCTGGCAGTTCGAGCAATTGCAGGCGACGAGCGGGGTGAGATTGGTTTCCACCTCATAGCGCACCGCGCCGCAATGGCACCCGCCCGTGTAGGTTTTCGTCTCCGTCATGAAGCCCTCCGCTCGCTGGATCGTGCGATGCGTTACGGCCCGGCCACTTGCGGCTGCGCGCCGCTTGCCGGCGAGCTTCGTGCGAGCGCGTCATTGCGCTGTGCCTCGCCGCGCACGTTCCACAATACGCCGATGACGATCAGGCCGGCGCCGGCGAACACGTAGTAATCGGGATTTTCGCCGTAGAACGCCCAGCCGATCACGGCGATCAGCGGCAC
>JBBWZU010000147.1:0-9542 GCA_039649225.1 Hyphomicrobiales bacterium
AGTTTCGAGAAGACGTTTCGTCAGTGGATCGACTCGTCTGCGCACCGCAAGAACCTGCTGTTGCACAATGCATCCCGCGTCGGCATTGCGAGCGCCAAGGGTGCCGGCGGCAAGCGCACTTACTGGGCCATGGTGATCGCCGGTGATTACGAGCCACCGAAGGGCAAAAGAGACAGGGAGCCTCTTGTTGCCGTGAAACGCGAGGTCAAGCCTTTGGGCCGACCCAAATCCAAAGGCTGCACCATCAAGCTGCTCAGCCTTTGCATTTGAGGCGAAGGGCGCCGCTCCGCGCGTTGCGCCGCGGGCTGCACCTCGCCTAGGCTGGTGCGCCGGACTTTCAAGTAGAATTCCGTCATGGCCGGGCTCGTCCCGGCCATCCACGTCTTGCTTCGACAGATTTCAGAAAGAAAGGCGTGGATGCCCGGAACAAGTCCGGGCATGACGGAGCTATTTTGAACGTCCTGCGCTCTAATGCGTCAAAAAACCGACAGGGGAGGAGTTAAGAATGCGCCGGTTCGCCTGGTTGGTGGCCTGTTTGTTCATGGTGTCCGCCGCGCACGCCGAGACCTTCCCCGGCAAACCGATTCGCGTGATCGTTCCGTTCCCGGCGGGCAGCGCGACGGACGGCCAGGCGCGGCTGATCGGCGCGCATTTCCAGAAGATGTTCGGCCACGGCTTCATCGTCGAGAACATGCCCGGCGCGACCGGCGCCATTGCGGCGCGCGCTATCGCCCGTGCGACGCCCGATGGCTACACCCTCATGATCAGCAGCGTCTCGACGCACTCGGCGAATGCCTATCTCTATAACAATCCCGGCTATGACCCTATCGCGGACTTCACGCCGGTCGCGCTGATAGCGCGCGCGCCGTCCGCGATGGTGGTGCGGGCGGAGACGCCGTTCCGGACGCTGCAGGATTTCGTCGCGTTCGCCAAGGCCAATCCCGACAAACTCAATTTCGCGTATGGCAACATGGGCAGTCTCGCGGGCGGTGCGATGCTGAATGCGTATGCGGGAATCAAGACAACCGCCGTCTCCTACCGCGGAACCCCGCAGGCAACGACCGACCTGCTCGGCGGACAGATCGATTTCGTCGTGATGGATGCTTCGCAGACTCAGGAGCACGTCAAGGCCGGCAAACTGCGCACGCTCGCGACAACAGGCACCACCCGTGTGGAGGCGTTTCCCGATGCGCCGACTATGGTCGAGGCCGGCTATCGGGACTACGTGCTGTTTTCCTGGCAGGGCGTGCACGGGCCCGCCGGGATGGCGCCCGAGATTGTCGCCACCCTCAACCAGGCGGTCCGCGAAGCGATCAACACGCCGGAGGGCAAACGTTTTTTCGCGGCCTACGGCTCCGAAACCGGCGCCATGACGGCGGCGGACTTCGCCGCCTTCGTGAAGCAGGAACTAAAGCGCTGGGAGGGCATCGTCGCCATGACCGGCCTGCCGAAGCAGTAATCCTGGCTGCTGGTCGGGTCGTCTCATGTGCCGTATGGTCCAGTGGACGGGAAGGATCGCAATTACCTTGACACCGTAATGCCCACCCTCTTGCCGAAATCCCTTACCGGCATTTCGGGTGCGGGTGTCTTGGGCACTACATCCGAACGCGGAGCATCGCATGACATACCGGCTCTCGTATCGCGGGCACTTGACTGGCGCGATGACAGTTGCAGCTCTCATCGTCAATGTTCCCACGGCAGCAACCGCACAGCCAACGCAGCAGCAATCCCAAATCGTCTCCAGGATCGACGAGGCGGTCAAAGCGCTCGACTCTGTGCCGCGCCTGAAAAAACTGTCGCCGCAAGCGAAAAGGCAGCTCGTGGAATTCGTGGTCGGAAATACGCTGTTCGTGATGGCTCACGAATTGGGGCACGGCCTGATCAACGAAATGAACATGCCGGTGCTTGGGCGTGAGGAGGATGCCGCCGACTCCTTCGCGATCGTGACCGCGCTGAACATGGGTTCCCGGCTTTCCGAGCGCGTCCTGATCGAGGCGGCGAAGGGTCTGGTTCTCTCCAGCAAACGCGACAAGAAGCAAGGAAACGCACTCGAATTCTATGACGAGCATGGCCTCAATCTGCAGCGCGCCTATAATGTGGTCTGCTTCATGTTCGGGTCCGACCCGGAAAAATACAAGACACTGGCCGCGGACACCAAGCTTCCGGAGGAGCGGCAAGCCGCGTGCCCCTACGAGTGGAAAAATATGGCTTGGTCGTGGGAGGAGATGCTGAAGAAACACCTCCGCGCCGCCGATCAGCCGAAGGTCGCGATCAAGGTCGAGTATGAGGAGAACAAGAAATACGCAATCCAGGCCAGCATTCTGCGCCAAATGGGCTTGCTCGAAGCCATAGCGGCGCATACGGCGGATCGTTACGCGTGGCCCAATCCGTTCACGATCGAGGCGCGCTCATGCGGAGAAGCCAATGCCAGATGGAAAACCCGGACCCTGACCCTCTGCTACGAGCTTGCCAATGAATTCATTGAGCTCTTCCAGGGATATTCGAGAACGCTTCCACGCAAATATCGAGCCGTACGCTGACCGGTAGAGATGGAAAAGTCCGCGGCAAGTTGCGCTCCGGACTTCAGCTCGTGCCGATTTCGACGTCGCTACGCCGTCTGATGGCGCTTCAGGAACGTGCGCGCGCGGTTGACGGTGCGGGCCTTCAGCTCCGGCGGCTCCTTCCAGGGATACACCGTGATCTCGGCATTTGGCGCCAGTGAGGCGATGTCGATGGAGACCTGAAGCGGATGCGCGATGGCGTCGTCGGGCAGTACCAGCATCGGCGTCGGGCAGGACTTCGCGAAGTCGCGCGGGACGCTGTACACGAAGTCGGGCTGCACGCGATAAAGGTTGTGCAGATACTGCTCGATGGTTGCCATCGGGACGTCAGGCCGGCGCGCGAGGAACTCCTTGGCCCAGACGTCCCTGCCGGACGCGTACATGTAATCCGGCTTGTCCGGCCGGTGTCCGACCGGCTGGCTCAGGACCGCCGCGACGACGCGCTGCGGTGCGCGCTGCATCAGCTTCAACGCGAACGGGCCGCCGATGCAGTTGCCGAAGAAAAAGAACTGGCGGATGCCGAGATGGTCCATCAAGCCCAGTTGATCGTCGGCGAAGGCATCCCACGGATTGTCGACCGGGACCGGACCGGTGGACTCGCCGTTGGTGGCGTTGCGCTGATCCATGGTGATCACGCGGAAGTCGTTTCTGAGCTCATCCACGATGTTGATCACCGCGGTCGGCCAGTTGCTCATGCGCGAGTTCAAGCCGCCGCCGGGCGTCGCCAGCAGCGGGAAGCCTGAGCCGGTCTCGGCGTAGCGGATGCGGACATTGCCCTTCTCGTAGAATCCGGTTCTGAGGCCCGCCGGCAAGCCTTGGACTGCGGCCTGCGGCGCTTGCGCGAATACCTGCGGCGCGGCGGTTGCTGCGGCGGCGGCAGCACCGGCTGCCAAAATGGTGCGTCGGCTCGAATCGATCATCGGCTCCCTCCCTTGTCGTCGTCGCGGCCCTTGCGTGCGGCCGATGGCGCCCGGCACTGAAGCCGTCGCGACAGCTCCAGGAATTTTGAGCGCTGTTTCATTGTACCATAGCGGATTGCGGTCGGAGCCTGTCATCGGATCGCGCCCCATAGCGTCGCAAGGGAGAGCGGATCTCCGCAACGGGTGGCGTGGCCGATCAAACACTTAGTTGCGTCCAGTGCGAATTCGGTCCAGGGCCGGCGCGGAAATGCTTCACGTCATTCCGCGCAGGCCTCTCATCTGAATGGATGATCCTCGATGGCTTGCTTGCTCTGATTGTATTTTGCCGGCTTTTGGTGTGAGCTAGGTCCGTTCCATGGGGCGAGCTCGCAGTCATGTCAGAAGCGACGACGACCACGGATCTTCAAAAAGGCGATGCTGGTCGGCCGGTCGCGGTCGCGTTGCAGAACGCGATATCGGATGCCAAGGGCCTCAGCGCGCTCTTGCTGGCGTTTACCGGCGTCGTCGCGGCCTATGCGGGA
Organism: Hyphomicrobiales bacterium; assembly: GCA_039649225.1. Taxonomy (GTDB): domain Bacteria; phylum Pseudomonadota; class Alphaproteobacteria; order Rhizobiales; family Xanthobacteraceae; genus PALSA-894. The sequence continues at coordinate 4,003 of JBBWZU010000147.1, forward strand.
TTGGAGAAGGGCATCGCGCTACCGCCCCCGTGGCCTCTTATCGGTTCGCTTGTCCCGGTTGCTATCTTTGTGGCGTTCTATCTTCTGCCCGAATGGCGGGAGGCCGCGGCGCGCAGCCGGCTGCAAAATCTCGGCATCGGCGGCCAGCTCAAGGACCCGGGCTATTTTCGCCTGACGCCTTACCGCGAAAGAGATAGTGCGCGATTCATGCGCATGGATGGTGCCGAAACGGCCGTGGTTGATTGGATCATCGGGTCGGCATCGCCGATCGTCTATCTCTATGGCCAGTCGGGGGTGGGAAAAAGCTCCCTCCTGCTCGCGGCTGTTGTTCCAGCGCTCAAGGCGGCCAGTCCGGCGTGGACGTGCGTGGTCGTGCGACCGCACAACGATCCGCTCGGCGCGCTCCGCACGGCAATCGGAAGAGCCGACGTCATCGGAGACGTCACGCCCGAGACAGGCGCGGATGTACTCGGCCTGGTGAACAAGGCGGTGCAACACGCCAGATCACAGGGCAAGCGCCTGCTGCTGGTCATCGATCAGTTCGAGGAAGTGCTGATTCTGCTCGACGACGAGAAGCGGGCGCCCCTCATCGCACTGCTGCGTGAACTCGCCAAATTCGATCCAGCAGTATTTACCCTGCTGCTTTCACTGCGTGCCGAATACCTGACCGATCTCCTCGGCATGAACCTGCCGCTGCCCACGCTCGGCAGCAATTGTTACGAGGTCCGGCCGTTTACCCAGGCGGCAGCGCGCGATTTCATCGCCCGGTCCGGGCTGGAGCTTGGTTCGAGCCTGCTCAACGGCGTGCTGTCGGAAGCCGCCGAGATCGAAGACATGCCGGATCGGGTGCGCCCGGTGGTCCTCAACATGCTCGGGCTGGTTCTGGCGTCATTCAAGGGCACCCTTCCAAAGGGCGTATCGCCCGGCCGGCTGCTCTCGGGCTACGTCCGGCGCGCCCTCACCGACACGGATATCCGCGCTTGCGCGCCCAACGTGATGCGGCCGCTCGTCACCGATGTGGGTACCAAGCGTGCGCTGCCACTCCAGCAGATCGCAATCCGGGCCGACGTGTCGGTTCCGATTGCGCGCGGCTGCCTGATCCGCCTTGCCGATAGTGGCCTGGTGCGTGCGATCGATGGCGAGGGCGAGCGCTGGGAAACCGCGCACGACTTCGTCGCGCGCCTGATCCAGCCGATCATCCAGAATTGGTCGCGCTCGAGTTGGGAGAAGATGCGTCCCTGGTTCGCAAGCTCGGCTCTCTTGTTTTGGATTGTCTCGATTTCGCTCGCCGCGCTGATGCTCCCGCAGTTGCGCGACGCCTATGCGTTTCGAGAGCTTGGACGGGTGGGTCTTGTCATCGGCAACAGTCGTTATCCCAACTCTCTTGCATTCCTCTATAACGGCGCGCCGTTCGGCGAAGGCGAGTTCAATAGAGCTCTTCACTACCTTGCATGGCTGAGCACTCCCGTTGCCGAACTCAATCTCGGCGGGGCCAAGATTGACACGCTGGAGGGACTGCCCTCGTTGCCGGCCTTGAAAAGTCTCAACCTGATAAATGACGCGATCCACGATCTGGAGGGTATGCCTGAACTTCCTGCGCTCGAAGAGTTGACGCTTGTGACGATATCACTCGCAAGCTTTGGCGGCATGCCGGTTTTGCCCGCCCTGCAGCATCTGACTGTGAATGGCGCCCCTCCACTCACGAGCTACGCCAGCCTGCCGATACTCCCAGCGCTGAAGAAACTTGAAACCAACAGCAAGCGGTTCGCCGATCTGCCGAATCTGCCGGCCCTGGAGGAGTTGGTCATCGGATCAGCGGAGATCGTTCTCGGCGGCGTGCCGCCACTGGCGACGCTGCAAATTCTTGAGCTTCGCGGCCCCACGAACTTTACAAAAATGCCGCTGCTTCCAAGACTGTCAACGCTCAAGCTAAACTTTCCCCTCGGGGGAGCGAGCTTTCAGGACATGCCGTATCAGCCTGAGTTGCGCTACATCCAGGTCGCTGGCGGCATTCGCAATTATCAGTTTCCCGATTGGCTCAAGCCTGCCTCTCTGCTCACTGACGTCAACAGCCAGCAGGACCTGGTCCGTATCTCCCAGATCACGCAACTGCGAAGCCTGAACCGGCTTGACCTGTCCTTGATCCCGGTCGCGGGTGGGTACGATCTGACGGCGCTGCAAGGCTTGGAACAATTGCAATCAATCAGCTTCGATGGTCCGGCGCGATTCAATGTTGAAGCACTCGAACCGCTCAAGAATCTGACGCAAGCGAAAATCACGCTCGCAAGGTTCTATCGGCGGTATCGGGGCTGGGGCCCGCCGGCCTGGTACGAGCCCGCAATCAAGGACCTTGCGGGACGTCCACTCGACATCAAGGGATTGGCCTCGCATCCGCCAAGTCTGAAAGTCGTGCTGCGCAAGAACGACAAGCGTTACTTTGTGGGCCTTGACGAACTTGGCGACCGCATTGTCTGGACCGAGTGAGGCGCCGTCCTGGCCGCCATTGCCGACGATGGCGTTCCAGTAGCGGTCGGTCTCCTGCTGATCGTCGTCAAGAGCCGCGACTTGCCGCAGCGCGTCGCAGGCTGAGCCATACACCGGCGAGGATGAGCAGACCGCCGATGACGTGGTAAGCCGAAGGGCCTTCACCCAGGAACAGCATGGAAAGCAGCACGCTTGCGATCGGTACGACGTAGGTCATGAGGGAAGCGCGCACGGAGCCGAATTTCGCCGCAAGGTACGCCAAACCCGCATACGCACCAATTCCGGGCACGATCGCGGCAAACGAATAGGTCAGGAATGCGTGACCCGAGAACACGGCCTGTGGCGCCGCCCATGCCTCGTACAGGCAAAACGGCAGGCTGAAAGCCGCACCCGCGAAGGCAAACAGGCAAGTCCGCGAGATGGAGGACACGTCGGGCAAAGTGCTCACCTGCAACAGGTTGTAGGCTGTCCAGCCGAGCATGGCGATGAAGACGAGAATATCGCCGAGGGCAAAATTGACGGTGGTCAGTGTTTCCAGCGAGCCGCGAGCCAGGATCAAGGCGACGCCCGGCAAGGCCACAGCGATGCTGACCACCTGCACGGGCTTGATTTTCTCGGAGCCAAGACTCCATGCGATCAAGAGCACGTTGACGGGCGCCGCCGCAAAGATCAGCCCGATGTTTATCGCCGTCGTCGTGACGCCGGCCAGATAGACGGGTCCTCCGCAAAGAAACATCCCGCAGAAGCCCGCGGCCGCGACCATGCCCAGGCGCGCCGAAATCGCCGGCCACTTTGCTCTTATCTCGCGAACCGAGAACGGTGCGAGGCCCAGCGCAACGATCATCCAGCGAAAGAATGCGAGCGAGAACGCCGGCACCTCTCCGGCATTTGCGCGTGCAAGGATTGTATTCGCCGCAAGTGCACAGGCGATGATGATGAAGCCAATGATTGCGAGTGCCACCGACGACCGCGTCTGCTCCATGTCCGCCCTATCGCGCTCATCACAACGACGTCAGAGGGTGTAGCTCTCATCGAAGCCCTCATCCTGAGGTGCGAGCGGTTCTTCACCGCGAGCCTCGAAGGACGAGGGCGGGCACTCGGTGTTTGCGGCCATCCTTCGAGGCTCGCTGCGCTCGCACCTCAGGATGAGGTTCTGTGTGTGCTGCGCGCCGCTAGTGCCCCGCTTCTCAAAGCTCGTGATACACCGCAGCTGCTACATATTGCCGTGCCCGCGCTTGATGGTCTGGCGGATCACCGGCGCCGTGACCTGATCCGAGATCTGGATGTTCCACACTTCGGTCTCCCCCTGCGCGGCGAAATCGGAAAACAGTTTTGGGATCACCGACACATCGCGGATCTCGTGGCCGCGCAGGCCGAAGCCGCGTGCGATGTTTTCCAGTGCGGGCCGGCCGAATACAGCCAGGCCATCATCGATGCCGTCGGCGCGCAGCTTGTGAAACTCCGAGCCGTATCCGCCGTCATTCATCGCGCAGATCAGGATGCGATATCCGTGACGCTTGAGCGTCTCGAGTTCCTGGATATGGAACAGGAGCCCGCCGTCGCCTTCGAACAGCACGATCTTGCCCTCGCGGCCCTGCCGGCGCGCAGCCGCAACCCCGAGCGCATAGGACAGGCCGTTGCCGACCGCGCCGAATTCACGCACCGTCGTATAGCGCTCCGCCGGCCTGCCAACCATCTGGGCGGGGAAATAGGCCTGATGGCCGCCGCCGACGACGACGTCCCAATCCTTTGGAACGACCGCGTCGATGGCGCGCACCACCGCGCGCGGATCCAGCACCCCGGGCTCGAGGTCGAACGGCATCGCGTCCGGCGGCTCGGTCGCGATGCGATGCGCGAGCTCTTTCGAGCGTATCGCCGCCGCGGTCGGTTTGCCGGCGCCCAATGTCTTGTCGAGGCCGGCAAGGATCGCCTCGACTCCAATGAGCGCATCCGATCTGACGTAGATGTCGGCGGCCTTCTGCCCGTCACGCAAGCCGCGTGGCGCATCGTCCAGCTGGATCTTGCAGGCCTTTGCAAAATAGTGCCCGCCGCCGATGTAGTAGGACAGGCTGGTGCCGACCGCGAGCACCACGTCGGCGGACTCGTACATCTCTTTGCCCAACGCCGTGAAGTAGCTGCCGGTGATGCCGAGCCCGAACGGATGGTCGTGGAACAGACCGCGCGCGGGCAGCGTGTTGGAGAGCAGGGCGCCGCAGCGATCGGCGAGCCTGATTACCGCGTCGCGCGCGCCCGACCACAGCACGCCACGGCCGCCGAGGATGATCGGCCGCTTGGCCGCGGCCAGCCGCGCGACCGCCTCGGCCACCACCTCGGGATCGGGCTGCATGCGCCCGACTTTGGGCTGATACATCTCCGAGGTCTCGTAGGGCTGGTTGGCCATGTATTCGACCTTCTGCAGGTCATAGGGAACGCCCAGCACCACCGGGCAGCGTTCCACCTTGGCGATGTGGAAGGCCTCGCGCACGGCGTCCATCATGCGCGGCATGCTGTGCGCGGCGATGTAGTGCGCTCCGGTCGCCGTCACCAAAGGGGCCTGGTCGATGGCCTGGTTGTAGAACTTGGCGTTGATCGGCGACTCGCCGGCGAACACCACCAGCGGCAGGCGGGCGCGAACCGCGGCCGGCAGCGCCGTCATCAACTGGGTCACGCCGGGGCCGCAGGTGACCGAGGCAACCGCGACCTTGCCGGTTGCCACATTGTAGGCCGTCGCCGCCGCTACGGTCGCGTGCTCGTGCCTGACGTGGACGGTCTCAACGCCCGGCAGTTTGGCAAAGGCGGTGCACCAGTGCATGTTGCCGTCGCCCATCAGCACGAACTGCGTGTCGACGCCTTCCGCAAGGAAAGCTTCGGCGAGGGCTTCGTAGAGTTTTGGCATGGGCGGGGCACCGGGATTTTGAGGAGATCGGTCCAACAATCATGCCCGGCGACCCCCCGTCAACTCGATTGAGGGTCCGCGCCCGTGGCCCCGTAGCCCGCATGAGCGCAGCGACATGCGGGACGGCATCCCCGCATGTCGCTGCTCATGCGGGCTACGC
>JBBWZU010000154.1:0-15712 GCA_039649225.1 Hyphomicrobiales bacterium
GGGCGCACCGTGGAAGTCGGCGGCAAAGCGGCGGGCGAGGGCGTGCGCACGCTTTCCGTCGGCGCCGGCATCGTGGCGATCGGGCGCGGGGTGCAGCGTCTCGTTGCGCTCAAGAGCTATGACCGGATCGATGTCGATCATCTCGACGGTGACGGCGTCATCAAGGCGCCGATGCACGGCAAAGTGCTGGCGATCCTGGTGGCGCAGGGCGCCAGCGTCACCAAAGGCGAACGCGTCGCGGTAGTCGAGGCGATGAAGATGGAGCACGCGCTGCTCGCGCCGTCGGATGGAACAGTCTCGGACATCGCCGCGACGGTCGGGGCGCAGGTCGCCGAAGGCGCGACGATCCTGGTGATCGAAGCCTCGCCAAGCCAAGGTTAGCCTTATGCCTCTCCACCTGCTCAAGCTCTGTGTCGGCGTCGACTCGGTCAAAGACCTCGAGGGCTGGATCAAGATGCGGCTCAAGGAAAAGAAGAAAAAGGGCGAGAAGCCCGAGCACATCCACACCACCCGGATGGTGCCGAAGCGCGCCGAGGAGCTCACCGACGGCGGTTCGCTGTTCTGGGTCATCAAGGGCGAAATCCTCTGCCGCGAACGGCTGCTCGCGATCCGCCCGTTCACCGACAGAGACGGCATCGGGCGCTGCCGGCTGGTGATGGACGGCAAGGTTCACCTGGTGCGGCCGCGCCCGTTCCGCGCCTTCCAGGGCTGGCGCTACCTGGAGGCCAAGGACGCGCCGACCGACCTCGACCGCGCGGCGCCCGGCGCGCGCAATATGCCCGAGCAGATGCGGCGCGAGCTGCGCGAATTGGGCCTCTTGTAGCGTCAGCCGTCTCCGATCTAGAGTCGAAGCGGGAACGCTTCAAGAATGACAAAGATCGGGAGGGCAACATGCTGCGCCGGGATCTGCTGAAAGGTATCGCCGCGGTGGGCGCGGCAAGCGCGGCCGGAACGCGGCAGGCCGCCGCGCAGGACGTGATCAAGATCGGCGCCTGCCTGTCGCTGACCGGCGGCTTTCAGACCGTCGGGCGCCAGGCGCTCGCGGGCGCCAAGCTCTATATGCAGCTCAATGGCGACAAGGTCGCCGGCAAGAAGATCGAGCTGATCGTGCGCGAGGACTCAGGGGTGCCGGATGTGGCGCGCCGCGTTGTGCAGGAGATGATCGTCAACGACAAGGTCAACATCGTGCTCGGCGGCATCACGCCGACCGCGCTCGCGATCGGCCAACTGGTCACGCAGGCGAAAATCCCGACCGTGGTGATCATCTCGGGCGCATCGGTGACGATCGACCGTTCGCCCTTCATGACGCGCACCAGCTTCACGCTCGGCCAGTCCTCGATGATCATGGGCGAGTGGGCGGCCAAGAACGGCAGCAAAAAAGTCGTCTCGATCGTGAACGACTGGGCGCCGGGCGCGGAGGCCGAAACCGCGTTCGTCAACGCCTTCACGGCCGGCGGCGGGCAGGTGATCGAAAAGCTCAAGGTGCCGCTCGCCAATCCGGACTTCGCGCCGTTCCTGCAGCGCGTGCGCGACCTCGCGCCGGATACCGCGTTCGTCTATTTTCCCGGTCAGCAGGGCGGCACCTTCGCGCGCCAGTTCGTCGAGCGCGGCCTCGACAAGGCCAACATCAAGCTCATCGGCCCGGGCGACCTGACCGACGACGACGAACTGCCGGGGCAGGGCGACGTGATGCTCGGCGTCGTGACGGCGCATAACTATTCGGCCGCGCATTCCTCCGAGATGAACAAGAAATACGTCGCGGAATTCAAGAAGACCAACAACTTCCGCCCCAACTTCATCTCCACCGGCGGCTGGGACGGCATGCATCTGATCTACGAGGCGCTGAAGAAGACCAATGGCGATACTGACGGCGAAAAGCTGATCGGCGTGATGAAGGGCATGCGATGGGAGAGCCCGCGCGGCCCGATCTCGATCGACCCGGAAACCCGCGACATCGTGCAGAACATCTACATGCGCAAGGTCGAGAAGGTGAACGGCGAACTGTTCAATGTCGAGTTCGCGACCTTCGAGGCCGTGAAGGACCCGTTGAAGAAGAAGGCGAGCTAAATCTCCGTCATGCCCGGGCTTGTCCCGGGCATCCACGTCTTTAGTCTGTTGAAGGAAGTCGTGGATGGCCGGGACAAGCCCGGCCATGACGAAGTTGTCAGGACAATACCCATGATCATCGAACGGCAAGAAGACCTCACACCAGCGGTGCTGCGGGAACTAGAGCGTGCGCCGAACGCGCGCTTCAAGGAAATCATGGGTTCGTTCATCCGCCACATGCATGATTTCGTGCGCGAATCGAAACTCACCGAGGAGGAGTTCCGCACCGCGATGAGCTACGTGGTCGCGCTCGGCAAGGCGAGCAACGAGACGCACAATGAAGCCGTGCTGATCGCGGGTTCGCTCGGGCTCTCCTCGCTGGTCTGTCTGCTCAACAATGGCGACAACGGCCAGACCGAGACCGACGCCAGCCTGCTCGGGCCGTTCTGGCGCGAGCAATCGCCGGTGACGCCGAATGGCGGCTCGATCATCCGCTCGCCGACGCCAGGGCCGGTACTTTTCGTGAATGCCTGGTTCCGCGACCGCAACGGCCATCCGATCGAGGGCGCCGAGGTCGACATCTGGCATTCCTCGACCGAGGGTTTTTACGAGAACCAGGACCCGATGCAGGCCGACATGAACCTGCGCGGCAAGTTCTTCACCGACCGCGACGGCCGTATCGCGTTTCGCAGCGTGAAGCCGGCCGGCTATCCGATACCGATCGACGGGCCGACCGGCGAGCTGCTGCGCGCGCAAGGGCGGCACAACATGCGCCCCGCACATCTGCACTTCCTGGCCTCGAAGGACGGCCTGAAGACGCTGATCTCGCAAATCTACGTGGCCGACGACAAATTCATCGACAGCGACGTGCAGTTCGGCGTGACGCGTCATCTCATCGGCAACTTCGTGGCGCACGACGGCAACGCCCCAGCGCCCGACGTCAAGGGCCAGTGGTTCTCGCTCGACCACAACTTCGTCATGGAGGCGGGGGATTCAAAACTTCCGCGCGCGCCGATCAGCGGCAAGGCGCAGGGCGAGCGGCCGAAGATCCCGCATTTGGCGTGAGCCTAGTGCCGCCGATTTGAAGTTTCTTGCATCGCCCGCAGCAAGCACCTTCGGGAACTTCAAATCGATAAGCGGCACTAGAATCAAATACTTGGCAGTGTCCCTTCGCTTCTTAAAGTTCGTGTCAGAGGGTGTTGCGATGTATTAAGAACCTTAACAAGCGGGGCACCAAGTCACGAACGCGGGAGCCGGGCTTCCATTCATCGGGCTGGACACTAGCTGCTGCTTGCGCAAGCAGCTGGAGTTCTTCAATGAATGTCGATCTTGGCGGTAAGAAAGCCGTGGTTTCAGGCTCGACGGCGGGCATCGGCCTTGCGATTGCATCGGGTCTCGCGCGCGCCGGAGCGCATGTGTTCGTCAATGGACGCAGCGAGAAAAACGTGCAGATGGCGCTGGCGCGTCTCGCGAAGGATGTTCCCGGAGCGAAGGCAGAGGGCGTAGCCGCGGACCTTTCGACAGCAGAGGGCGTCGCGGCGTTTGTTGCGCGCGTGCCCGACGCCGATATCCTCGTGAACAATGTCGGCATCTTCGAGGTCAAGGCATTCGAGGACATCACGGATGAAGACTGGCAGCGTTTCTTCGACGTGAACGTGATGAGCGGCGTGCGCCTGTCGCGGCACTACCTGCCGGGGATGGTCAGGCGCAACTGGGGCCGGGTGGTATTCATCTCCAGCGAGTCCGGTCTGCAGATCCCCGTCGAGATGGTCCACTACGGTATGACCAAGACCGCACAGCTTGCGATCTCGCGCGGACTGGCACAGTCCGTGGCCGGGACCGGCGTGACGGTGAATGCGGTGCTGCCAGGTCCGACGCGGTCCGAAGGCGTGGAACAGATGTTCGCCACGCTGGCAAAGGAAAAGGGCGTCACCAAAGCGGAAATCGAGAAGCAATTCATCGCGCAGAACCGGCCAACCTCGTTGATCCGCCGCGTTGCAGACGTCGAGGAGGTCGCCAACATGGTGGTTTATGTCTGTTCGCCGCAGGCCTCCGCCACGACGGGTGCCGCGCTGCGCGTTGACGGTGGCGTGGTGAACTTTATCGCCTAAGCGCGGTCACACCGCCACATTGTCGATCAGCCGCGTCGTCCCGAGCCTTGCGGCGACCAGCAACCGGATCCGCCCGTTTTTGACCGATCCGATCGGCGCCAGCGTCTCGGCGTGGCGCGCTTCCAGATAGTCGAGCGCAAAGCCGCCGCGCTCGATCGCTTCGCGGCCCTCCGACACAATCGTCGCAATCGCGCGGCCCCCGGCGATCTTCTCGGCGCAGAGTTCCAGCACGCGGTGCAGCAGCGGCGCCTGCGCGCGCTCTTGCGGCGAGAGGTAGACGTTACGCGAAGACAGCGCGAGGCCGTCGCGCTCGCGCACCGTCGGCGCGCCGATCACCTTCAGCGGCAGATCGAGATCGCGCGCCATGCGGGTGACGACCTTGAGCTGCTGGTAGTCCTTCTGGCCGAACACCGCGATGTCGGGCATCACTTGCGTGAACAGCTTGGCAACGACCGTCGCGACACCCTTGAAGAAGTCCGGACGAAACCGGTCTTCCAGTCCGGCGGTGGCGGCGCCTTCCGGCACGATGCGGGTCGCAAAGCCCTCCGGGTACATCACGGCGACGGATTGCGGCGCCCAGACGAGATCGGTTTTCTCTCGTGCGAGCTGCGCGACGTCGGCATCGAAGGTGCGCGGGTAAGTCGAGAAGTCTTCGGTCGGCGCGAACTGCGCCGGATTGACGAAGATCGAAACGACGACGCGGTCGGCGCGGCGGCGCGCCAGCCGCACCAGCGCAATGTGCCCCGCGTGCAGCGCGCCCATCGTCGGCACCAGTGCGATTGTCTCGCCGGCGTCACGCCATTGCGTAACACTGCGGCGCAGGCCTGAGATTGTTTTTGCAATTTTTTGTTCGCGCGCCATCGCGTCATCCATAATTCAGACACGCGCGGAACGTATCAGTGCTGTCGGGGACTCGCCACGACACGATTAACCAGAAATCCCAAGCTCGCGTGCAATCTGCCTTGACGTTGAGGCAAATGCACTCGGATTATGGGATCGTCTGAGGGGTGCGCTCGATGTTGCTGCAGGCAACCAATGGGATACCGCGTTCCGCGCACGTCATCGTACTGGGGAACGAAAAGGGCGGCTCCGGAAAGTCCACCACCGCGATGCACATCACGGTGGCTCTGCTCAAGGCCGGGCAGCGGGTCGCGACGATCGACCTCGACGGCCGGCAGAAGACCTTCACCCATTACATCGAGAACCGCCGCGAGAATGCGCGGCGGACGGGCCTTGATCTCGAAATACCGAACCATTTTTGCATTGCACGGGGCGAGGGCGTGCGGGTCGATGAGAATGAGGCCGCGGAGTTCGGAAACTTCGCCGCCGCGATCGACGTGGTGGAGCACAGTCATGACTTCGTGGTGATCGATTCACCGGGCAACGACACCTACCTGATGCGGCTCGCCCATTCGATGGCCGATACGCTGATCACGCCGCTCAATGACAGCTTTCTGGATTTCGACGTGCTTGGCGCGGTGGACGCCGCGACGTTCGAAGTCACCGGCGTCAGCCACTACGCCAAGATGGTGCGCCACGCGCGGCGCCAGCGCCGCATCGTCGACGGGGGGCTGACGGACTGGATCGTGGTCCGCAACCGGCTTGCGCCGCTTGCCTCGCGCAACAAGAAGCTCGTCGGCCAGTGCCTTGATCGCCTCGGCTTGCGGCTCGGCTTCCGTCCGGCCGACGGCCTGTCCGAGCGGGTGGTGTTCCGCGAATTTTTCCCGCGCGGCCTGACGGCGCTCGACGATCCCGACGGAACATCGCTCGGAGCGCGCGCGGCCCAGTCGCATTCGGCTGCGCGGCAGGAGGTGGAGCGGCTGATCGCCGAATTGAAGCTGCCGATCGACGAGCGCGGCCGCCGCCGCGCCGCGGCACGGGCCGAATGGGTCGCCGCACAGGACAAGGCGCTCGATTTCGACGACCTGATCGACAGCCAGCCTGGCGCCGAGCCGGCCCGCGACCCCAAAGCCATTGCGCCGGGCGCCCAAGATGCCACCTTATAGGCTCAGGCAGGGGACAAGAATCCCTGCTAAGAGCTTACGATGGCAAGCGAACGCGACAAGACCACTGATAAGACGACACCGACGGCGCCGATAGCGCCCGGCGCAAGCCATGCGCCCGCCGCGCCGTCGCCGCGCGCCGAGATCGATGCCTTCATCCAGCGCGCCCGCGCGATGGCGCCGCCGGTTGGCGCCGGCCAGCGCGGCCGGCTGATCTTCGCGCTCGACGCGACCATGAGCCGCCAGCCGACCTGGGATACGGCGTGCCGGCTGCAGGGCGAGATGTTTCGTGAAACCGGCGCGATCGGCGGCCTCGACGTGCAACTCCTCTACTTTCGCGGACTGAGTGAATGCCGCGCCTCGCGCTGGGTCTCGGACGGAACCGGGCTCGGCGACCTGATGGCACGGATCCAGTGCCAGGGCGGCCATACCCAGATCAGCAAGGTGCTGAGCCACACGCGCAAGGAATCCGACCGCGCCAAGGTGCAGGCGCTGGTCTATGTGGGCGACGCCATGGAAGAGGCGATCGACGATCTGGCGGTCGCGGCGGGTGAGCTCGGCTTGCGCGGCATCCCGGCTTTCGTGTTCCAGGAGGGCCACGATCCGGTCGCCGAGCAGGCGTTCCGTGAGATCGCGCGGCTCACGCGCGGCGCTTATTGCCGCTTCGATCTGAGCGCCGCCGGCGAATTGAGCGAGCTGCTGCGCGCCGCCGCCGCTTATGCGGCCGGCGGCGTCAAGGCGTTGAGCGCTTTGTCGGCGCGGCACAATACCGGCGCGCAAAAGCTGCTCGCGCAGATGAGATAGCGCATGACCCTGCTGTTCGGCATTGCGGCCCTTCTCGTCATCCTGTGGTTCCTGAAGCTGTTCTCCACGGCGGACGTCCAGAAGTTCGCCACCATGATCCGCTCGCCGGCGCTCAAGAAGAAGGCCGGCGGTGTCGGCGTGCTGGTCCTTGCGTCGGTGCTGCAGGCGCGCGGGCAGATCATCATCGGGGTCGCGCTCGACTTTCTCGGCCTCTATCTGCTCGGCATGGTGCCGGGCCTGCCGGCCGGCTGGGGCGCGCGCACGCAAAAGAGCGGCGGGCAGGTCTCGCGCGTGCGCACGACGTTTCTCGAAATGGAGATGGACCTCGACAGCGGCGCGATGCGCGGCGTCATCATTGCCGGATCGCGCGAGGGTACGCGGCTTGAATCGCTCGATGTCCCGGCGCTGGTCGCATTCCTCGCCGAGATCGACGAGGAGAGCCGCGCCTTACTGGCAACGTATCTTGACCGCCGGGACCCCGCCTGGCGTGAACACGCGCAATCCGATCCGGCAACGGGGCAGGGCGCTGCGCCGCGCGGGCCAATGTCGCAGCAAGAGGCCTACAAGGTCCTTGGCCTTGAGCCCGGAGCCAAGCCCGAGGAAATCGTCAGCGCTTATCGCGCGCTGATGAAGAAACTCCATCCCGACGGCGGGATCGGAACGTCGGCCGATCTTTCCGCTCGCGTCAACCAAGCCAAGGATACGCTTCTCCGGCAACATCGCTGAGATACTCCGTACTCAACAGACCACTAAAAAACTCAGCGGCTCCCGTCTCAACGTCCCTGTTATGGCTGCGGGGCGGTTCGCCCTCGTGACCGAATTCCGAGAATAATGTGACTTGATTGCTCCTTTGCTAACGCGCCGGAACTTTGTGCCTAACGTCTCCAAAAGCAAAACGCCCCCGGAAGAGTTCCGGGGGCGCCGATCAGTTTGGAACGAAAAGTTTGTTTTTAGTTCTTGGTCGCCATGCAGGCGATCTCGTTTCGCTTGAAGTACTTGCAGGCCGCCTCGGCGGCGTCCTGGTCGAAGCCGGCAAAGCGGGCGCGGTAAAGTTCGGCGGTGCCCTTGGTCACCCGCTCGGTGAACGGCTCGGCCTTGGCAACCACCGTCTTGCCGACGCTCTGCGCCTCGCGCAGTCGCTCTTTCGCCTCATCTTCCTTCGGAAAGGCGCCGACCTGGATCATCCAGGGGCGGCGCGGATCGATCTTGCGGGACGGCTGCGTCGAGGCGGGCGCCAATTGCACCGGCACTGAAGTCGCGGACGCCATCTGATAGGTTCCGGGCTGGCTCGCCGGCGGGTCGACCGGCAGCACGCCGAGCACGCCGGGGCGGGCGCCCGGCGGCGGCGGAAGGGCCGCGCTCGGCGCGAAGCTGGGGGGCGCAACGCTGGCTTGCGGCGCATGCGAGACCAGCGGCACCAGCATCGCGGTCTGAACATTGCCGGCCTTCACCGTGATGGTCTTGACCTTGACCGGCGTGATGGCCTCGCCCGAGCCGGGCTTGGGCGTGCGCGACACAACGCCGGTCGGCTGCGTTGCCACGGCGCCGGTGGTGGCCGAGGCCGGCTCTTCGGAATCGGGCGCGCCGCCCAACGCATCGGCGCGCGCAAAGCGCTGCTCGAACGGGGTCTTTGGCTCCGAGGCGACCTTGGGCTGCTCGACCGTGACCTTCGGTTCGGCGGAAATCTTCGGCTCCGCCGCGATTTTCGGCTCCGCCACCTTGACGGGCTCGGCCGGCTTGGCGGCGGCGATCGCGGGCTCATTGCTTTCCGTGATCTTGGCGATGGTGCGCGAGGCCGACGCGCTGGCGATATGCTGCTCGACCAGGCTGCGCATGCGTGCGTCCCGCGACGCCCCGGAGGTGCCGCCGAGAACGGCCGCCACGATGTGCCGGTTGCCGCGCCGCAGCGAGGTCACGAGATTGAAGCCGGAGGCGCGGGTGTAGCCGGTCTTGATGCCGTCCACGCCCTCGACCTTGCCGAGAAGCCGGTTGTGATTGCGGATCGCGTGACCCTGATACACGAAGCTCGGCGTCTTGAAATACGCGTAATAGCGCGGGAAGCGATCCTGAATGGCGCGGCCGAGCATTACCTGATCGCGCGCCGTAGTGAGCTGCTCTTCGTCGGGCAGGCCGGATGCGTTGTTATAGACGGTGCGGCTCATGCCGAGCGCGCGCGCCTTGCGGGTCATCAGGCGCGCGAAGGTGTCCTCGTCGCCACCGATGGTCTCGGCAATCACGACCGCCGCATCATTCGCCGACTTGGTCACCAGTGCGCGGATCGCATCCTCGACCGCAATCGTCTGGCCGGGCGCAAGCCCCAGCTTCGAGGGTGCCTGCTGCGCGGCGTGCTCGGAAACTTCCATGCGGGAGTCGAGGCGCAGCTTTCCGGTCTCGAGCTGCTCGAACAGCAGATAGAGAGTCATGATCTTGGTGAGCGAAGCCGGATGGCGCAGGCTATCGGCGTTCTCGGCATGCAGCACCGCGCCGGTATTGGCGTCCATCACCAGGTCCGCATAAGGCGGCGCGTATCGGGCGACGGCAGCGCCGCCGCCGCCACGATGATGTTTGCCGCGGCGCCCGCGGGCGTCCGCCGGATCGCTGCCGATGGCGGCCAGCGCAATCACCGCGGACAGCGCACAGAGTCCGAAACGCAGGCCGACTGCCGGCCGAATAGCGCGGAGCATGAATATTCCCCGTCCTGATACCGCAAGGCCCCGTGCCGGAACCCTTCGATCCCTATTGTTCGCGCCCGATTCAGCACAAAAAACGGCGAAACGGCGTCAGCCGCGCATGTTGCGGCATGATACGGAACGGTAGGGGGAACGTCGTTGCCAAAGTGTTAATCGACTGCCCGGGAGTTATGCTTAGAGTTCCCAACTTACGCGCGATATTGCACTGCGAAATTAGCCTTGACGTTGATTGTGCATCGCACTACATCCTGCCGTGAGCCGGCGGGTGGCCGGTTTCTCGTCTGTGAGTCTCAATCCGTGAAAACTGAGCCCCGATTGCGCGTGCGGGCCGCAAAGAGGAAGATCATGCTCAATAACTTCGAAGACATCCAGAAGCTTGGAAAAGAGAACGTTGACGTCGCGATGAAGCAGTTCGGCACCGTGTCGAAGGGCTTCCAGACGATCGCCACCGAATTCGCCGACTATTCGAAGAAGAGCTTCGAACAGGGCAGCGCGACGCTCGAGAAGCTGCTCGGCGCGAAGTCGCTCGACAAGGCTATCGAGATTCAGACCGATTACGTCAAGATCGCGTATGAGGGCTTCGTCGCGCAGGCGACCAAGATCGGCGAGCTCTACACCGATCTCGCCAAGGAGTCCTACAAGCCGCTCGAAGGCATCATGGCGAAGGTCGCGCCCGCCAAGTAAGTGCCAAAGTAACGCGCCGTTCACCGTGCGCGAAAAGAAAAAGCCCGGCCGATCGGCCGGGCTTTGTCGTTTGGGCAGGGCGCCGATCCGATGTCGCTTGCTACTTCGCGATGCGCAGCTGTGAAAGCTGCTTGCCGATCTGGTCGAACACGGTGCTGATCCTGGACGACGCGCTAACCGTGAAGTTCTTGGCTGTATCGGAGCGTTTTGAGTTCCGCAGTGCAACCTCTCATTAACAATATTACCCGCCCGATTAAGTGATTGGGGCAACAAAAAATAAATACGTCGCGACCTATTGATATGAGCGCGAACCGCGGGTCTGCGGCTCTCGGTGGGAGGCCACGTGTTTCGAGTTGTGAGAAAATACTTGCGCCGCCCCGCGTGCCTGCTCGCGCGTTTCGCTGCTGCACGCAAGGGCGCGACCGCCGTCGAGTTCGCGCTGATCGCGCCGTGCTTCATCGCGCTGCTGGTCGCGATCTTCCAGGTCAGCGTGTACTTGTTTGTGCAGCAGAGCCTGCAGAACGCCGCCATGCAGGCGGGCCGGCTGTTTCTAACGGGTCAGGCGCAAGGCTGGTCACAGAGCACGTTCAAGACCTACGTCTGCACGAATTTCTTGTCGTCACTGTTCACTTGCAATTCGCTGATCGTTTCTGTGCAGACCTTTCAGGACTTTGCCTCCGCCAGCACGTCGGCGCCGGCACTCTATAATAGCAGTGGCCAGCCGATTACGACATGGCCCTACACCCCCGGCACGCAGGGGCAGGTCATGATCGTGCAGCTGATCTACCCATGGTCGGTCGTCAGCGGGCCATTGGGATTCTCGATCGCCAACCTTCCAAACAACGCGGCTGAAATGATGGGCGTTGCGGCGTTTCGCGTGGAGCCTTACTGACATGCCGGCCCTGGACAAACTTTGTCGGCGGTTTGCGTCCTCGACGCGCGGCATCGCGGCCGTCGAGTTCGCCATGATCGTGCCGGTGCTGCTGCTCCTGTTCATGGCATCGTTCGACGCGGGCCGGGCGATCGCGGCGTACATGAAGGTACGCGCCGCGTCGTTTACGGTCGCCGCCATCAGCAATCAATATACGACCAGCATCAATGGCATCCAGACTGCCGATATGACGACGATCACCGGCTCAGGTGCCGCCGTGCTCTCGCCCTACTGCAGCAGCGTCCTATGCCCGCAGCTGGTCACGAAGATCACGCAGGTCAAGGCGACCTCGCTGACCGCCGCGACGGTGAGCTGGAGCTACTCGCTCAACGGCAGCGCCCACACGGCAGGAGCAGCATGGACCCTTCCGGCGAATTTCACGACGCAGTACACGGCGCCCAGCGGCGGCACGGTCAGGGGCGCCTGCAACTCCTTCCCGTGCTACTACCTCGTCGCGGAGATCAGCTATACCTTCACGCCGATGTTCGGCTCCTTCGTCACCGGCCCGATCGCGTTGGCGGACAGCGTCTACGTCACGCCGCGCTCAAGCGTATGCGTCCAGTACAACAACGTGCCGAGCACGTGTTGACGCGATTCCAAAACCTCAATTTGCAGGCGGTCGAGCAATGCTGAAAATCAGCAACGAGTTTTCCTCCTTGCGGGCGTCGATAGTGCGGTTGCGGACATTGATCTCCGCGTTCTCCTCGAATACGCGCGGCAACGTCGCGATCATGACCGCCTTTGCAGCCATTCCCATGCTTGCCGCCGTCGGTTGCGTGGTCGACTATACGATGGCATCCATGGTGCGCGCAAAGCTGCAGGCCGCCGCCGATGCCGCGACCCTTGCCACCGTCTCGAACAATTCGCCAATCACAAGGAGCGTCAAGACCGGCGGCGGCGTGTCCGACGGCAACGCTTACCTGACCAAATTCTTCAACGTCGACGTGGCCGGGATCACCAACTCCGGCGCCATGAGTATTACGCCGACCGCCAACGTGACGGTCAGCGGATCGACCATGACCGCCACGGTCGCGTTCACCGCCCAGGTCCCGACCTTCTTCATGGGCGCGGTCTCGAGATACATGGGCGGCACCGCCTCCAGCACCGTCAGCATCGGCGGCACGTCGACAGCGACCTATACGCTGCCGACCTACATCGATTTCTACCTGACGCTCGACGTCTCCGGCTCGATGGGAATGCCCTCGACCACCGCCGAACAGACGCGACTCCAGTCGGTCAATCCCGACGACATGCATAACCAGTATCCTTCGGGCTGCACCTTTGCGTGCCACTTTACCCGCCAGACCTCTTGCCCGCAGTCCGGGCAGGGCGCATGGCCCTCCGTGGGTCAGAACATTCCGAGCCAATGGCCGAGCTCATCGGGCGGCTATCCGGGCGGCTACTGCATGGGCTACATCATTTCACGGCTGGGAACGAACCCCGTCAATCTTCCCACGGGTTGCCTCAATGACAGCAACGGCAGTTGCGGCAGATACGATGTGAACTGGACGAACTCGCAGGTCGCCTCCTGCCCGACCCCCGGCACCACGTCGTGCATCCAGTTGCGCCTCGATGCGGTCGGCTATGCGGTCAACCAGCTGCTCGCGCATGCGCAGAACACCGAGACGAACACCAATACGGCGAACGAGTTTCGCGTCGGACTTTTCCCATTCATCCAGCACCTCTGCTATTCGTCGACCAACAGCTCCAATTCCTGCTCGGTCGGGCTCACGTCGAATCTCAGCGGTTCGACCATCAACACATTCGCCGCGCAACTCGCGAACCTGCTCGACACCGGGAACGACGCGACGCTTGGCTCGGGCGGGACGCATCTCGAGAATGCGTTTACCACCATGAACGCAAGCGTGATCACCAGCGTCGGCACGGGCACATCGGCCAGTCCCCTGCCTTATCTGTTCCTGATCACTGACGGCTCGCAGGATTACCAGACTCATTACGAGGACTCCTCCGGAAGCCACTGGAGCTCGCAGAACTGGTCGTCCAACACCGCGGTCCCGTACAAGAATTCGGCGACCGTCGTTCCAAGCCCCAGCTACCCGGTGCCCAGTCCCGGGACCGAACTCGGATCCCCCGTCCTCACCGATCCTTGCACCACGATAAAAAACCGCGGAATCAAGATCGCGGTGCTCTATATTCCCTACCAGACCATCCAAAACGCCAATGCCAGCTTCGCCAACGACGAAGACGGCTACGCCAATGCCAACATCCCGAAAATCCCGGGAGCGCTGCGGGCCTGCGCGTCGCCGAATTTCTTCTACCAGGCGAACACGCCGACCGACATCCAGAACGCGCTGATCCAGATGTTCGATCAGGCGGTCAGCACGGCGCATATCTCGCAATAAGCTTCGTGCGATCAGCCGGCACCGTGGCGCCGAATGCCATCAGGTGTAGGGCGAGCAAAGGAGCGCCGCGACATGCCCGCCACGGCACGTGATGACGGGCACGCTTGTCCGCGCTTGCGCGTGACAACGTCGCGGTAGGGACGCCTGCCGGTCAGCACATCGTCCAATTAAACGACAATTTCATGTAAATTGGCGCAGAAAAAGCGGCCGGCCCACGTGGCCGGCCGCTATGGCCTCGCGCCGCGCTTCGTTACTTCGAGACGCGCAATTGCGACAGCTTGGTGCCGATCTGGCTGAACACGCTGCCGATACCGTTCGAAGCCGTGACCACGAAGGTATTGTTCGGGTCCGGATACTTGCGCGGAACGCCCGGGGTCGGCGGACTGCCGGCGCAATTCTTCAACAAAGTCGAGACCGGATCGCCGCCGGTATTCACCTGGACCGTAAAGAGCGTGATGTTGGCGGCATTGATATTGTCGCAGGTGATCTTCTGGCGCGCATCGATCGAGTTCTGGTCGGTGAACCAGCGATCCTGCGTGTTCAGGCCATCGGTCAGCAGGATGATGACCTGGCTGTAGGTATAGTTCGGGTCCGTCGGCGGAACCGTGCCGAACGGGCCGCCGCCGACCAGCGATTGCCAGGCCCAGGAGAGGCCGATGGCCTGGTTGGTATTTCCGGCCGGAAACATCTGGGTGACCAGCGTGTTCATCGCGGACCAGTCGTAGCTCAGCGGCTTCATCGCCAGCGGACAGGAGTCGTACTGGTCTGCCGGGAACAAGGTCGAATTCGCGGTCTCCGGCAGGCTCGCATCGGCCGGGTCCGGCGCAATAGCTTGCGTGTCATAAGGCTTGTCGCGGTCGGTGATGCAGCCGTTCCAGGTGTTGTGGTTGTCCGGCACCCAGGTGGTCGTGGTGGTGCATTTCTTCGTGGTCTTGCCGCTCTTGCCGCTCTTCTTGGTCGTGCAGGTCTGGGTGCTGGTGTCCTGGCCGTTCTCGTCTTCCCAGTCCGACCAGTCGATCCAGTTGGCGTTGTAGTTCGAGGCGCCGACATTGACGTCGCGATTGAACGGGACGATCGACACGTAGACGTCGCCGGGATTGCTCGCCGCGGCCTTGAGCTGATCGAGCAGCGCGGTCGTCGCGGTCTTGAGCGCGGCCATCTTGCCGTCGTCCGCCATCGATCCGGTATTGTCGAGCGCGAGCGCAACACGCAGGCGCGCGGTGCCCCATTTGACGGTGGATGAGCTGCCGACGTCGAGACTTTGATAACCCATCACTTTCATGAACGAGGTGTCCAGGCTGCCCGAAGCCGTGATCGTCAGCTGCGCGCCGCCGGACGTCGTATAGGCAGTCGTGATGGTCACGTTCTTGGCGCCAGGACTGTTGAACAGGGCCTGGAAATAGGCATTGGCCTGCGTCTGCAGCTGGCTCGAGGTGAGCGTGGGCGCAAGCTTGGCCATCGCCAGCGAGGTCGCGTCGAGGGCGGCCTGCATGCTGACTTTCATGGCATTGGCGCGGCTGTAGTCGATCGCCGCGCCGGTCAGCCCGACGACCGGAATGATGGCGAGCGCAAACATCGGCGCGACACTGCCGCGTCGGTCTTGCAGGAAACGGCGGAGCATCATGATACGCACCTGGTTCGTTAAAGTTTCCGACAGATTGTCCGAAAGTCTTATAGGATCGTTGAGTTACCTACGTGGTTATTGCATTAGTTGATTCAGGATTAGGTAACCGTCGATCAGCGGAGACGCTGCAGCATTGCGATGAAAATCCGAGAGTAATTTGGTAAAATTTGCCACGAAGTCTTTGAAATTCCGTTGCGGCAAGTATATGGAAGAGAAGTTCTCCGATTAACATCTTGATTACTATTGCGGCTCGTCTGGCGCAGACCATCCTGATGTGGCTGCCGTCTGCGACGAACACCACCCTCATCCTGAGGAGGCCGCACAGCGGCCCGTCTCGAAGGATGGCGGCAAACTCGGAGCGCACGCCCTCGTCCTTCGAGACGCCGACCTGCGGTCGGCTCCTCAGGATGAGGGCGCAACGGAGCCGACCGGCGGCCGACGCAGGATGAGATTCTG
>JBBWZU010000156.1:0-2799 GCA_039649225.1 Hyphomicrobiales bacterium
CCAGCCGCGCGAACACCCCGGCTTCGGTGTCGGCGAGCGCATCGCCGCCGGAATCATCCGCCTCGATATTCCAACGGCCGAGCGCGGCCGTGACGCGGCGGGCCAGCGCCCGGTCGGGCGTCACCAGCGCGACGCTCTTGTTCTCGTGAACCGCCTCGCGCAACGCGATCGCGATAGCGAGCGCTTCTTCCTCGGCATTCGCGGCTTCGATCACGGCAAGGCTTTCCAGCGCGGCGTCGCGGGTCGCCGCATCGACGCGCATGGCCCAGCGCTCGGTCGCGGCCGAGGGCCGCATGGCCTCGGAGACAAGGCGCGCGCGCGGACTTGGCGGCGCCAGCCGCGTCACCTCGTCGCGCGCGATGCCGATGCGGCGCAGCAGCGCGTGCAAGGCAAGCTGCGGATGGCCCGAGGCCGGCGCCTCGACGATTCGGTCGCCTTCTTTTGTGCCGCCGATCAGCGTCCAGGCCGCGTCATCCAGGTCGGTGTCGAGCCCGGGCAGTACCACGGCGCCTTGCGGCAGGCGCGCGATGGTGGCGAGCAGTTTTGCCGTCGCCGGCATCGAGCCGGTCGAGCCCGCGGCAATCACCGGGCCGTCGTACGAAGCGAGCCGCAGGCGTTCGGCCTCGATCAGCAGATCGCGCCGCGCCGCCGGATCGAGCCGGTCTTTCTCGGCCAGCTGCGCCGGCCAGTAGTCGCCGGCGATCTTGAGGAAGCCGAGCGTGAGCTGCCAATATTTATCGAAACTGTCCGGCACGAGCGTGTCGAGCCGTTCCCACGACACCTGGCGCGTCGTCATGTCGTCGATCAGCCGCGCAAGATCGTCGGCAAGCGCGAGGGCTGCGGCCGGCGAGTGCACGATCAGTGGCGGTTCGCCCGGCTTTGGCATGAGCCGCTCGGCCCATTTGAGCACCAGTTGCGCCAACAATAGCCGCCGCTCCAGCCCGCCCAACGCCTCCGGCAGTTCCAGCGCGCTCGCGCCCCCTGCCGTATCGCAGAAGGCGAGCTCGTCCTCGTCGATGTCGCCGAGCGGGACGATCCGCGGTAGCACGGCGGCGTCGAGCCCGAGCACATCGAGGAAGCTCTCGCGCGCCAGCGCACACACCCGCCGCGTCGGCAGAAACAGCGTCGCGCGCGCCAGCGCCAGCGGGTCGGCCGACCCGGGGAACCCGTCGATCAGCGCGCCGTCTTTCAGCGCACCGATCAGCGTATGCAGAAACGGCGCCGACGCCGGGATTGTGGAGACGTGGGGGTGAGCGGGCATGGCCTTGTTATAGGTGTGCCCCGGCGAGTCGTCATCGCCGATCGATGCGTTCTTCACCTCTCCGGGTTCTACGGCGAGAGGGACTACGCCACGCTCTCCGAAATGGCGGTCTCCGCCGCCTTGATGGCGGCCGGCGTGCCGACATGCATCCAGGTGCCTTCAAGGCGCAGGCCGAACAGGCGGTCAGCTTCCAGCGCGCGGTCGAACAATTTGTTCAGCGAAAACTTGCCCGCGGGCGCATCCGCGAACATCCGCGGCGAGAGGATCGCGGCGCCCGCATAGACGAACGGCACGACTTCGCGCTCGGCGCGCCGCCGCAGGCGTCCGTCCGGCCGCATGGTAAAGTCACCGCGTCCCTCGTAGCCGATGCTGGTCGCAGTCGCGGCCACGAGCAGCACGGCGTCCATCTGCTCGGGGTCGAACTGTGCGGCGAGACGGCCGAGATTCGGCATCACGCCCTCGATCCAGATCGTGTCGGAATTGACGTGGAAGAACGGCGCTTCGCCGAGCAGCGCCAGTGCCTTCACGACGCCGCCGCCGGTGTCGAGCAGTTCGCCGCGCTCGTCCGAGATGACGATGTTGGGCCGCGTGCGACCCTTGAGATGCGCTTCGATCGCATCCGCCATGTAGTGCACGTTGACCACGGCGGTGGTCACGCCGACATCGGCCAGGCGATCGAGCACATGATCGAGCAGCGGCTTTCCGGCGACCGGCACCAGCGGTTTCGGGAGCGCGTCGGTCAAAGGACGCATGCGCATGCCGAGGCCTGCGGCGAGCACCATGGCGCGGGTGGGGGCGTTCGTGTTCATTCTTCTTTTCGTTTACTGCGGCGGCTGCGGCACATTCGCGTCGTACCATGCCTTGAGGTCGTCGAGCGCCGGATGGATCAGCGAGCGGCGCAGATAGCGCCATATCCGCGGCAGATGACGCAGATATTGCGGTTTGCCGTCGCGCCGGTCGAGGCGGGCGAAAATGCCCAGGATCTTGGTGGCGCGCTGCGCGCCGAGGGTCACGTAACGCTGGACGAAGGCGTTGGTCTGGAAATCCTTGTCGGCTGCAAGCCGCGCTTTCACGTAGCGGCCGAGCAGCGTGATCTCCATCTGGTCCGGCACATCGACGCGCGCATCCTGCAACAGCGACACCAGATCGTAAGGTGCGGGCCCGAGCATCGCATCCTGGAAATCCAGCACGCCGACGCGCGCGAGGCCGTCACGGTCCGGCAGCCATAGCAGATTGGGCGAATGATAGTCGCGCAGCACCCAGGTCGGCGGCGTGTCGTAGGCGGACTTCAACGCCTCGCGCCACAATGCGGTGAATTGGGAACGCGCCGCATCGGTGATGGTGCCGTCGCGATGCGGCACATACCAGTCGAGCAGCAGCTCCACCTCGATCAGGAACGCGTCAATGTCATAGAGCGGCAAGCGATAGTCGAGGCTCGGCGCGACGTTCAGCGTATCGGGAAGTTGTTGCGTGTGCAGCGCGACCAGCACGTCGGCGGCGGCCGCATATCGCTCCTCGATCGGCGCCGGCGGATCGCC
>JBBWZU010000182.1:0-8801 GCA_039649225.1 Hyphomicrobiales bacterium
AAGCTCTCCGATGCCGGGCTCGATCACGTGCAGATTTCCATCCAAGACAATGAGCCCGGCACTGCCGACCATATCGCCGGCTACAAGGGCGCTTATGCGCGCAAAGCCGCGCTTGCCGCCGAGGTGACGCGGCTCGGCATTCCGCTGACCATCAATGCCGTGATGCATCGCGCCAATATCGACCACGTCGCCGAGATGGTGGCGCTCGCGCTCTCGCTCGGCGCCAAGCGAGTCGAGATTGCGCATGTGCAATACTACGGCTGGGCGCTGAAGAACCGCACGCAGCTGATGCCGACCCAGGAACAAGTGGAGCGCGCCGTGAAGAGCGTCGAGGCGCTGCGCCTGCGCCATCACGGCCAGATCGTGATCGACGCGGTGGTGCCGGACTATTATGCGCGATACCCGAAAGCCTGCGTCGGCGGATGGGGACGGCGCTCGCTCAATGTCACGCCGTCCGGCAAGGTGCTGCCCTGCCACGCGGCGGAGAGCATTCCGAACCTGGATTTCTGGAACGTGCGCGAGCACACGTTGCAGGATATCTGGGACAATGCGCCGTCGTTCATGGCGTTTCGCGGCACCGACTGGATGCAAGAGCCCTGCCGTTCATGCCCCAAGCGCGAGCAGGATTTCGGCGGCTGCCGTTGCCAGGCGTTCGCCCTCACCGGCGATGCGCGCGCGACCGATCCGGTCTGCCATCTCTCGCCGCGTCACGCGCTGGTCGGCCAGCTCGCGCTGGTGCGCGAGGACGCCGAATACGAATACCGGCGCTGACAGTAGCGATTTCGCGCTCCGGTTTCGTCACGCGACAGTCATGAGTCTTCGCGAAGGTGCGCTTGGAGCGCAGCCCGTCGCGCGAAGGCACCCATGCACGATATTCGATCGCCAACGCCCAATGACATCTCGGCCGACGCGCAAAGCGGACTCGGCGTCGTGCCGGGGCTGCTGTGGGCGTTCCGGATTCACCAGGACGGCGCGGCCGACGCGCTCGCCATCGAGCAACCGATCGACAATCGCCACGACGGCTGGCTCTGGCTGCACCTCGATCTGGCCGATGGGCGTGCGATGGCATGGTTGCGCAGCGCCAAACTGCCCGCGCCCGCCGTGACCATGATGCTGGGGCGCGACCGCCATCAGCAATTGCATACGATGGGCTCCTACATCTACGGCATCTTCGCCGACATGGTGCGGCGCATCGACGGCGTCAGCGACGAAACCGGACATCTGCGTTTCGTCATGACCGAGCGCATGCTGATCAGCGGACGGCATCATGCGCTGTGTTCAGTGGAAGCCGCGCGTACCGCGATCGAGGGGAACGGCCGGCGCCTGACCGGCGTCGCCGCGCTGCTCGAGCTGATCGTGGAGCACGTCGCCGAGGCGATTGATCGCATCGCCGACGATTTGGGGACCGAGCTCGACGGTATCGAGGATAGTCTTGCGCGCCGCGCCGACAAGCTCGAACGCCAAAAGCTCGCCGCGGTACGGCGGACCAGCGTCCGTGTGCACCGCCAACTCTCCGGCCTGCGCGCGGTATTCCATCGCCTGGAGCGGCAGGGCAACGAGGATGTCGAGCGTCCGCTGCAGATCGCGGCCGGCAAACTGGCGCAACGGCTCGATGCGCTCGACCATGACGTTCTCGAACTGCGCGAACGGGGACACCGCCTGCAGGAAGAAGTCTCTGCCATGATGACGGAGGAGAGCAACCGGCACCTTCATGTCCTGTCGATCCTGACGACGCTGCTGCTGCCGCCGACATTGATCGCCGGCATATTCGGGATGAATACCAAGGGGCTGCCGTTCGCCGACGACGAAAGCGGATTTCTCTGGGCGATGGTTCTCGTTGTCGTCTCGTCGATCGCCGTCTACGCGGTCATGCGGCGGATCGGAATATTCAAAACGCCGTGGTAGAAATAATAGCGGCGGCGTCAGAACGCAGACGCCGCCGCCAGAAGTTATTGCCGGTCGCGCTTGATTTCGAAGGCTTCGCACCACGCCTTCATCAGCTCGAACGGGGCTATCGCCCAGAACAGAAATGGCATCGCAGCCTCCTGTCTCTTGCTTCGGAAAGAAAATTCCCTGGCGGATCGGAGGTTCCGCGGTGGCCGCGCGCCGACGCCGCGGCTATCGCGCGAGTTCCCGCTGCAGCAAACAAAAATGGCAATGACGTGCGTGAGATCAGCTCGGTGCCCGATGCGCCTGCAGGACAAAACTGCGAACGCTCGCATCACTAAATTGCGATCTGATTGCAGGCCGGCGATCGATCAGTGCTGGGTCATCGACTGGAAAGTCACAGCGTGCAGCGAGGCACGAACATCTGAACATATTCGGCGCGATGTCATGGCCGAGCCCCAGTGCCGTTCGACGCGGCCACGCAGAGCATCCCATTTCGACGAATGCGGGCGAGGCTCGGAACACGCCAATTGCGACGCTGGCCGATCAGCTTCGCGTCATTCGCCAGAAATGCAGTGGGAAGAGTCAGGCCCGTATCATTCCTCAAGATCATGTATTATTCCGCGCGATCGCAAAAATTTCTGACCCACGCTACGCCGCAGGATTGACGCAATCCCGACGGAGCGTCGTGCCGCATATTGTCGCCGAAGCATCGCCAGGAGAGCAGAATGAAGTCCGTTTTGAAGTGGGGCATTTGGCTCTACATCGCCGCGGTTTGCGCTTACGTCTTCTATGGCTGGTACTCTTACACAGGGCTCTTTCGGTTGGCCGCCGAGTGGCAATTGGAGCAATTCGGCTCCTATCAGGTGAAGCTCACCCTGATCGTCCCGCTCCTGGTCCTGCTCATTCCGGGCGCCGTGCTGGCCAAGGTTTTCGGCGTAGAGACTCAGATGCGCAGCGCCGGCCCGGGCGCCGGATCACCCGGGATATTTGCCTTGCTGGGTGTCGCGGCCTTGGCGGTCGCGGTCGGCGCCGGCTGCTACGGCTACTGGAAGTCGACCGAAAAGGTTGAGATCGAGAGTGTCGATCTCTCGAAGGGCGACACGCCGCGATCGACTCACGCGGCCATCACCGGCATCGCGCGAACCGAATACATTGTCGAGTTCGAGACGAAAACGGGCAGCACGACGACGCTCGACCGCTACGTTCCGTTGACCGCGGCGGCTTGGCGCCAGGGCCAGCCTCTGGTCTATTTCATGAAGACCAATACAACAGCCTATATGCCACCCGGCGGCGGCAGAGTGTTCCTGCTCTCGCAAAGGACGCCGCCATTTCAGATGACGACGCAGCCAGGCGTTCTAGTGTCTGTTGGTCTTCCTGGGCCAGTCGGCGAGCGCTACCGCAAAAACAACATCGCGCTCGCAGCGCCACCGATCGTGCTCAACCTGAGCGCCGGCGTGAACGTGCAGCCGTTCTACGTCACCGCCGGGGTCGGCGGAATGCTCGGCTTTTTCATGCTGGTCGCCGCGGGGGCGATGGCCGTGCGCCATCGGCGCCCGAGCTAAATATAGAATAAAATGGCGCGCCATTCAGAATTCACCCTGCGGTTCGCCGCGCGCGAATGCACTCGACGGCCGCGAACATCAGGATCACGACGGACAGCACCACAACCGATGCCGCCGCGATGATCGGATTGACCTGCAGGAGAATCCCGTCCCACATCTGCTTTGGCAGCGTCGTCTTCAGCCCGCCGCCGACGAAGAGAGCGACGGTCAGCTCTTCGAAGGACTGCAGGAACCCGGTCACAAAACCGACCGCCAAGCCGCCGCTGACCAGCGGCAGAGTCACCAATCGCAAGACTTGCGTACGCCCCGCCCCGAGCGTCGCCGCGGCCGCGTCAAGGCTCCAGTCGTGCCCCTTGAACGTCGCCAGCAGGATCACGAAAACGATCGGCATGGCGATGACGGTGTGGCCGATGATGATACCGAGATCGGTCGCCACCAGCGACAGCCGCGCGAAAATGAAGAACAGGCCGATCGCGATCACGATCGAGGGAATCATCATCGGGGCAAGGAACAGAAGGAACGCCGCGCCGCCGAGCCGGCCGCGGGTACGCGCGACGCCAAGGGCTGCGAGCGACCCGACAACGAGTGTGATCGCGGCCGTCGCGAAACCGATGCCGAAGGAGCGGATCATCGCACCGAGCCAAAGCGGCGATGCGGCGAACTGCTCGAACCAACGCAGGCTCAAGCCCTGCGGCGGCAACGACAGGAAAGTGGACTCTGAAAATGCCATCGGAACAAAGGCAATGACCGGGATCAGCAGGACGGCAATCACCGTCCAGGCGTAGATCGAGAGGAAGACGCCGCCGCGAAGGCCGCGAATGTTGCGCGCCCACACCTCCTCGATGGCGCCGAACACGAGGCCTGCGAGCCGCACAGACGCAAGGCCTGCGCGCCGGACACGCCCATCCGGCCGCACCTGTCGCGTACCGCCACCAGACAATGACGACAGGCCGAAGATCCGGTCATAGACGATGCAGGTCGCGATGGCCGAAATCAGCAGGATGGTGGCGAGCGCGCCGCCGACCTGCCAGTTCTGCAGCTCGTTGATCTGCAGGATGATCAACTGCCCGATCATGGTGTCGCGCGGTCCCCCGACCAGGGCCGGCGTGATGAAGAAGCCGAGCGCGGCGACCAGAACCAGAAGACCCGCCGCTGCGACGCCGCGTATCGAAAGCTGGAAGAAGACCTGCCAGAAGGCCCGGGCATTGTTGGCGCCCAGCGTCAATGCAGCCATCGGCAAGCGGCGGTCGATCTGGTTCATCACCGGAAGCATCGTCACCACGGCAAGCGGGAGGAGCGTGTGCGTCATCGCGAACACAACGGTCGCGCGGTTGAACAACAACTGGTCGCCGCCCGCCAGGCCGACCGACGTCATCATCTTGCCGACGATGCCGTTTCTCCCGAGCAGCACCAGCCAGGAAAAATTCTTGATCAGCGCGCTGGTCCAGAACGGCAGCAGGATGAACAGCGCTGCGATCCGCTGCTGCCGCGGCGGCTTGCCACACAGCCAATAGGCCACAGGGTAACCAAGCCCGACGCAGAGGACCGTGGTCCAGAGAGCTACCGAGAACGTCGTCGACAGGACGGCGAGGTAAGGGCCGCCGTTGATGATCCTGACGAACGCCGCGAGAGTGAGCGCCCCGGTGTTCTTGTCGATAAGACTGAGCGACAGTATTTGCGCCGTCGGGCCGATCAGGAAGAGAACCAGGAACACGACGCCGGGAAGCGCGAGCCAAAGCGGATCGAGTCCGAGCTTGCGCTTACCCGGGGAAACCGTCGCGGGCGACGCGAGATCGATTTCCTGCGCGCCGTCGCGGCTGGGCACGGCGTCGCGCTGCATTGCTCAGGCTCGTTTGGCGACCGACGCCGAGGCAAGCGATGCGTAGCGGTTCTCCGGGCGGCGCAATCCCAAGTGATCACGCAGTGTGTGGCCGGTGTAGTCGGTGCGGAAGAGCCCGCGGCGCTGCAGTTCCGGAACCACTTTGTCGACGAAGTCCTGCAAGGTGCTCGGCAGCGCCGGGAACGAGATCATGAAGCCGTCGCAGGCGCCGGCGTCCATCCAGGACTCCATATGGTCCGCCACCTGCGCGGCGGTTCCGCAAAAGGTTGCCTTGCTGCGATTGTAACGCCGCGCGATCTCGCCCAGCGCCAAGCCTTCACGGATCATGCCGGCAATTTCGTCGAAATAGGCCTTGTGGAGGTTCGAAGACTTGGGAATGCGCTGCTCCGGGACCGGCTGGTCCAGCGGGAGATCCGACAAATCCGTCTCGAGGTCCATGCCGAGTCGCATCACGCCGACGTCGGGATGAATGAGATCCTGCCAGCTATCAAGCTTGTCGCGCGCCTCCTGTTCGCTCTCGCCGACGACTACCGAGATGCCCGACGCTATCTTCAATTCATCCGGATGGCGGCCGAATTTGCCCATGCGCTGCTTGAGGTCCTGGTAGTATTCCTTCGCCTTCGGCAGCGTCGCGCTCGATCCAAACACCACCTCGGCGACCTCGGCGGCAAAATCCCGGCCCGTGTCCGAGGCTCCGGCTTGGATGATCACCGGCTTGCCTTGCGGGCTCCGCTCGACATTGAGCGCGCCATGCACGGTGAAATATTTGCCCTTATGATCGAGCGCGTGTTGCTTCTCGGGAAGGAAGCTCAAGCTGGTCTTGCGATCATAGACCCACGCGCCGTCTTCCCAGGTGTCCCAGAGTGCATCGACGACCTGAAAAAACTCGCGCGCCTTCGCGTAACGGTCGCCATGCGGCGGCAGACGCTCAAGCCCGAAATTGCGCGCCGCGTAATCGTTGGCTGAGGTCACGACATTCCAGGCGGCGCGCCCGTGCGAGATGTGATCCAATGAGGCAAACTGGCGGGCGAGGTTGTAGGGCTCGAAGAAACTTGTCGAGGCTGTTGCGCCGAGACCGATATGGGTGGTCGCGCCAGCAATCGCCGCCAACAGCGTGATCGGCTCCAGCACATTCATGAACAGCGGCGCCCGGCTCCAAGCTTGCAGATTTTCGGTGCGGGCCGCCGGCGTGTCGGCGATGAAGAAGAAGTCGAACTTGCCGCGCTCCGAAAGTTGCGCCATGGCGCGATAGTAGTCGATGTCGGTCGACGCATGCGGCAGCGCCTCCTGCATGAGCCAGGATGCCGTATGCGATCCATTGGGATGGATCAGCGCGCCGATCACCATCTGCTGTTTCTTGCTCATCGTCGTCCCTCGGTTTTTCTAAAGGGGCTTGTTTGAGGCTGAAGCGCGAGCCGCGACGCCTCAGCGCTTTCCACCCATCAGCAGCCATTCCTGGAACCGCTCGAAGATCGGGGCGTAATTTTTCCCCCACCAGGCGAAGTCGCGTTGCGTGAGCTCCTTGAGATTTTCCGGAAGCGTCGGCAGCAGCTTGGCCCGCTCCGGCTTGATGAAATCATAGGCCTTGAGGTTGCTCGGACCATTCGCCACGATGCTCGAATAGGCCGCCTGCCGTTCGGGATTCATGCAGAACCGCACGAACTCGCGCGACTGCTTCAGTTTGGCGGTTCCGCGCACAATCGACCATCCGTCGATCGAATAAAGACCCTTCCAGACAATCTGCACGGGAGCGCCGGAATCGATGGCCGCGAAGGCGCGTGCCGACCACGTGTCCGCCATATCGACTTCGCCGTTCTGCAGCACTTGAGTGTTTTGCGCGCCGCTCGTCCACCACACCGCGACATGCGATTTGATCTTATCGAGCTTCGCGAAGGCCCGATCGACATCGAGGGGGTAGAGATCTTTCGGCGCGACACCGTCGGCGAGGAGCGCCGCCTCAAGCACGCCTTTCGGATTGCGGTAGAAGCCGCGGCGGCCGGGAAATTTGGCAGCATCAAAGAAGTCGGCCCAGCTCTTTGGTCCCTCGCCCTTATAGGTGTCGGTGCGATAGGCCATGACGATTCCATAAACCGAGAAGCCGAACCAGTTCGGCATCAGCGATCCCGGCACCAGATCGCCGTTGTTTTCCGCAGCTATATCCAAAGGCTCGAGATAGTTCTTCTGCTCCGTCAGGCGCACGACGTCGTCTGGCGTGACCATGCAGACGTCCCAGATCTTGCTGTTGCTGTCGACCACGACCTTGAACTGGGTGACCGGATCAGATTCGTGCGCGACGTTCTCGACACGAATGCCAGTCTGCTTCTCGAACGGATCGTAGAAGGCTGTGCGCAAGGCGGCGGCCGGAGCGCCTCCGACGTCCGCGACCGTGATCTGTTCGGCGGCCCGTGCACCTTTGATCGAGGCTGCAGGCAGGGCGGCTCCGGTCGCGACCGCACCCGCGGCCTTCAAGAGCTTGCGCCGCGTCATGGTCTCAAGGATCGACATCGCTTTTCTCCGTGGTGCGCTTGAATTCTAAGACTCGGCTATGTGATGGCCGCTGCAACCGGCCGGCCTTCCAGGAACCGCGCCTGGTCTTTGTCCCACCGCAGCGAGACATTCTCTCCGATCTTGATTGCCGGAAGGCCGGCCTGCCGGCGCACCGTCATCAGGTTTCCGCTGCGAAGCCGTACCAGCACCTTGGTTTCCGAGCCCGCATAGATGCTTTCCTCGACTTGGCCCGACACGAGCGCTTCGTCGGCGGCACAGAAGACGATCTTCTCGGGTCGGATCACGAGGACGCCGCTGTCGCCGGTTCGCCGCGTGCAGCCGGCAGGCAATGGCAGAGCGCCATCCTCGGTTCGGATGCTCCCGGCTTCGATCCGTCCGTGCATCATGTTCGAGATGCCGATGAACTCCGCGACAAAAGCGTTGCGCGGTTGCTCATAAATCTCCTCCGGCGTGCCCAATTGCTCGATCCGCCCCTCGTTTATCAGGCAGATCCGGTCGGCCA
This sequence comes from Hyphomicrobiales bacterium, assembly GCA_039649225.1. Classification (GTDB taxonomy): domain Bacteria; phylum Pseudomonadota; class Alphaproteobacteria; order Rhizobiales; family Xanthobacteraceae; genus PALSA-894. The sequence continues at coordinate 8,303 of JBBWZU010000182.1, forward strand.
GCGCCAACGCCTCCTCCTGATCATGGGTCACGAAAATGATCGTTGCACCGGTGTCGCGGTGCAATCGCTTGATCTCGATCCGCATGCTGTCGCGCAACTTTCGATCGAGAGCCGAGAGCGACTCGTCCATCAGAATGAGCGACGGCTGGTAGACGAGGCAGCGTGCCAGCGCCACGCGCTGTTGCTGTCCCCCCGACAGCTCCTGTGGAAACCGGTCGCCAAAGCCGGACAGCCCGACCATCGCAAGGGTCGTGTCGACTTTGACCCGCAGTTCGCCAACCGGTGTTCTTCGCATCTGCAATGGGAACGCGACATTTTCTCTGACGGTGAGATGCGGAAACAGTGCGTAGTTCTGAAACACGACGCCGACGTCGCGCTTGCTGGCCGAATTATCCGTCTCGTCGCGGCCATCGATCATCAAACGTCCGCCGGATGGCTCTGTCAGACCGCAAATGATCTGCAGCAGGGTCGTCTTGCCGGACCCAGACGGCCCCAGCAG
>JBBWZU010000196.1:0-9780 GCA_039649225.1 Hyphomicrobiales bacterium
TCCGCCGTGACCGCGATGATGCGCGGCTTGCCGCCCGCGGACAGCGCGTCAATCAGCTTTGCCGCCTCGAACCCATCGATTCCCGGCATGTGCAGATCCATCAGGACGGCATCGAACGAAGCGCTGCGCGCCAAGGCAACGGCCGCCTCGCCGTCCGCCGCAACCGTCGGCCGATGGCCCAGCCGGTGCAGCAGCGCCGCGCCGACATCCCGATTGACCGGGTCGTCGTCGACAAGCAGCACGGCCAGCGATGCGGTCGGCGCATTCAAGGCGATCGGCGCGGCAATCTCGGTGGCCTTTGCCAGCGGCACACTGAGGCGGAACGTGGCGCCCTCCCCGGGCGCACTTGTCACCGTGAGGTCGCCGCTCATCAGGCGCGCGAGCCGGCGCGAGATCGCGAGCCCGAGGCCGGTGCCGCCGAAACGCCGCACGATGCTGTCGTCGGCCTGGACGAAATCCTCAAAAATGCGCTCCTGCATGTCGACCGGCACGCCGATCCCGGTATCACTGACCGAAACGCGGAGGATCGATTGCTCATCGAACGCCGCCAGCACGCTGACGCGGCCGCGCTCGGTGAATTTGATCGCGTTGCCGAGCAGATTGAGCAGCACGCGATTGAGACGCACCGGATCGCCATGCACGACGCCCGCCACATCCGCGGGCAGCGCGAGGTCGAGGGTGAGCGCTTTCGCCTCCGCTTCCGGCCGCATCAAATCGACGGCAGCGCCGATAAGCTGGTCGAGCCGGAAGTTGCGCTGGTCCAGAACCTCCGTCCCAGCCTCCAGTCGGGCATATTCGAGAATACTGTCGATCAGCGCGAGCAGCGTATCGCCGGACGCCGTGGCGGTACCGAGCTGGCGGCGCTGCGTGTCGTCGAGGCGGCCATTGTCGAGCAATTGCAGCACGCCGATCACGCCGTTGAGCGGCGTGCGCAATTCATGACTGACGATCGCCAGAAAGCGCGATTTCGTTTCGTTGGCCAGGACGGCTGTCTGGCGCGCACGCTCGGCCGCCGCATGCTCGGCCCAGGCCTGATCGCGCGCCTGCGCCAGTTCGGCGGTGCGCTCGTCGACCTTGCGTTCGAGCGTGGCGTAGGATTCGCGCAGCTGCGCGGCCATCTGATTGAATTGGTCGCTCAGGGCTTCCAGCTCATCGCCGGTCCTGATCGTCAGCTTCTGGTCGAGATCGCCGCTGCCGATACGCGCGGCCCCAACCATCAGGGTCTGGATCGGAATGGTCATGCGGCGGCTGAGCAGCAGCGCCGCCACGAAGGCACATGCGAGCCAGGTCAGCAGCAGAAGCGCCAGGCTCGCCATCGAGGAATAGATGGTGGCAAATGCTTCATTGATCGGCAGTTCGACGAACACCCGCCATCCCGGCGGCGTGATGCGGGAGGACACTGACAAGACCGTGCGGCCGGAGAAATCATCGACGATCGCCCCGTCGGCGATCGAAGCGTCCGACAGAGCGTTCCTGACCTGCGGCAAGCGCGACAGGTCGGCGTCCTGCAGGACCAGCAGCCGATTGGGGTGCGCGATCAGGTGGCCTTGCGCATCGACCACGAGAGCTTGCCCGCTCGTCCCCACCTTGATCTCGGAGACGACGTCCCACATGAAGCGCAGGTTGACCTCCGCGACTGTCACGGCCGGCTCGCTGCCCGGACCGCGCAGCGCGAGTGTCAGGTAAGGCTCCGTTTCACGAAAGAAGTAGACCGGCCCGTAGTAGACGCCGCTGGCCTTGGCGGTGAGAAAGGCGGGGCTTTGCGAAAAATCCGCCTGGCTCCCGATGACATCGCGGACCTGACGGGATACGCGCACCTGCTCCCGGCCATTCGCGTCGATCTGGGCGACCTCGGCGATCGCGGGCGTCAGGCGCAGCAACCGAATGGCGTTGATGCGAACGTCCTCGACGGTCGCGGCGCGCGGCTGCATCTGCGACACCCAGCCGATCTGGTGCTCGATCTCCTTGAGGAATTGCGTGATCTTGGCCGCGGCGGCATCGGCTTGCTCGTGCTGGACCTTGATGAGCAGGCGCTTTTGCTCGTGATAGGAAAACCACGCGTCGAACAGACTGTTGGTGATCAACGCAACCGAAACCACGGCCACAAACGAGACCAGGTATTTGCGGAACAGGCTGCCGCGTCGCGTGGCCGGCGTGATGTCGTCCGCGTCGGCGCGTCCCTGGCTCATTCGAAAACCCGACTCATTCGATAACCTTGTCGGCACGCGCCAGGAGCGCCGGGGGTACCGTCAGGCCGAGAGCCGTCGCCACCTTGATGTTGATCAGCAATTCATAGTTTCGCGGTGAGCGAACCGGCAGATCGGCCGGGCTTGCGCCGCGCAGGATGAGATCGATGTATTCGACCTGTGTGATGACAGCCTCGGACTTTTCCGGAGAGCTGGCATCGTAGGAAAATCCGTAAGAGATGAGACCGCCCGCCGTCATAAAATAGTAATAGGGATAGATCGCCGGCACGCGGTATTGCGCGGCGGCCGCCGCGATTTCCAGCCGGTGCGCTACCGTGAAGCTATCCGGCGTGATCACGAATCCACCTGGCGGCTCGCCGGCGTAAGCCGCGATGGTGGACGTTATCGCCGCGACATCCCGGACCGGTGCCGGGAAGACCTCGACACCGAAGCCTTGCGCCAGCTCCCGCATCGGTCCGAGGTAGAAGTCGCCGTTGCGCGGCGCGGTGTCCGGATTGAACAGGACGCCGACGCGCGTGATCCGCGGCGCAATCTCCTTGAGGATTTCGAGCCACTTGCCGCCCATCGACGCGTGGCTGTTGGTAAAGCCGGTCGCATTTCCGCCCGGCCGCGCCAGGCTTTGCACAAAGCCGCTGCCGACGGGGTCGGCCGACGTCGAGAAGACGATCGGTATCGAACGGGTCTCCTTCAGCAGGGCAGCCGTGTCCGGCGTCGAACTGGTGAGGATAATGTCAGGCTGGCGCGCGATGACCTCCTTTGCGGCGGCCGCGCGCGATGCCGGATCAACATTCGAAAGGATCCTTTCATAGGCAATATTGCGCCCTTCGACCCACCCGAGGTCTTTCAGGCGACTGCTCACCGCAGCAAGACGCGTGAGCGCAACCGGATCGCCGAGTGGCAGGGCGGAAAAAATGGCGACCTGGCGAAGGCGCTCGCTGCCCTGCCCGCTTGCCTGCCGCTGGGCGGCGAGGATCGCGGCGGCTGTCAGTACGATGAATTCGCGGCGCTTCACATCAATATCCAGGATGGCAGAACGGAGAGGGTACGGATGCGAGACGACCGCCGCGCATAGCCGATGTTCGATCATACCCGAGACATGACAGTTCAGGCCAGCCGGCAGCTCATGAGGCCGCCGTACTGGTTAAGGCCGCAAGCCAGACGCAGGACGAGTTAGTCTTACTGCGTCATTTTGCATTCTCGTCTGGTGGGCGGTCTGCGGCCTGCTTGCTTGCGTGCGGCACTCGGTTCGTCCCTGACGCGGCAGAGGCACGCCGGCAGCAAGGACAGCGGTCCCGATTAGGAATGAGCGAGACGGTCAAATTGATGCGCATCACGGCGAGCGAGTCGGCTCCCATCTTCCACATGACCCTGCCGTGCTGCGTCCTGACGGTGATCTCGCTGATGCCGAGGTCGAAGCCGATATGCTTGTTCAACCGCCCGGTGACGACCCTGGCCGTTACCGCCTGCTCGCGACGGTTACTCGTGCAGCAGGCCGGGTAACGCTTCACGGACCGGCTCATCGTCGTCGATCACGGACTCGAGCAGGCGGCTGACCATCATGCATTCCTCATCGGGTCGGGCGCATCCGTCGTTGGAAGCGTCCACGCGTCAGACCTGACTCCATCACTTGTCTCTTGCCGGGGAATGGAAAATGAGAACGTCGCTCCTGGGCCGTCGTTTCGCTCGACCCAGAGCCTCCCGCCGTGCCCTTCGATGATCGATCGGCTCACCGACAGGCCGATGCCCATGCCATCCACCTTGGTGGTGTAGAAGGGATCGAAGATTCGTTCCGCGACCCGCGGCTCCAAACCTACGCCTGCATCTTTCACGCTGACGCGCACGTCTCCATCCTCCCCAGCGGCGATGCTGACCAGCAGACTTCGTGTGCGGTCATCCACGGCACTCATCGCGTCTGATGCGTTGCGAAGCAGGTTCAGGATGACCTGCTGAAGCTGGACCCGGTCGCCGGTAATAACCAAAGGCCGGGTGTCGTCGATATCCACCCGCACAGAGACCCCGTTGCGCAGGAGGTCGCTGGACACGAGCGACAGCACTTCGCGGGTCGTCTCGTTCAGGTCGAGGGTTTCGTTCGTGACGCCCTTCTTCACGAACAGCGCGCGCAAGCGCGCGATCACATCCGCGGCGCGATTGCCGTCACGGATGGTGCGCCGGGCGGTTTCGCGCGCGCCGTCGATATTCGGTGGATCGGCAGCCAGCATGCGCAGGCAAGTGCTGGCATTCGTCACAATGCCTGCCAGCGGCTGATTGACCTCGTGCGCAATCGACGCCGTCAACGCTCCAAGACTCATGGCTCGCGTCACGTGCGCGAATTCCGACCGCACTTTGTCGAGCGCCTCTTCGGCAAGCCTGTGCTGGGTGACGTCCTGGATCGCGCCGATGCACTCCAGCCGGCCATCCTGGCGGCGGAAAAGACGACCCATGATGTGAATGTATTTGATCCGGCCATCCGGCATCTGAAGCCTGATTTTGTAAGCGGGTGAGTCGTGACCGTCACGGACGGCACCCACCTTCATATCCATCACCACACGGTCTTCCGGGTGGGTGCGCTCGCGCAGCTTGCCCAAAGTCAGAAAATCATCCGGCGCGAATTCGAAGATCCGGTGAAGCTCCGGCGAGAACGTGACCCGGTTCGTTTCGGTGAGCCACGCGAAGGTACCGGTCGAACTGAGCCGTTGACCTTCCGCGAACAGGGTCTCGCTGCGCCGCAACTCTTCCTCGGCGATCCTGCGATCGTGGATATCGAAGCTGGTCGAGTACCATCGAATGATGCCTCCGGTCTCGTCGCGCAGCGGTACGCCGCGGGAAAAGTGCCATCGATAGTCTCCATTGGCGTTGCGCAGGCGCCCTTCGAACGGATACGGCTCACCGCTCGCCAACGAAGCTTTGATTTTATCTTTGACAATCGCAACATCGTCAGGATGCCAATTCGGATGGAGACCGACTTCCCCTTTGTCCACGACATCCTGCAGCGCCAGGCCCGTGTAGTTTTTCCAGCCTTGATTGACAAAGGTCCGTGTACCATCCGGACGAAAGGCAGAGACCAGAACCGGGATCGAGTCCATCGTGAGCTGGAGCTCGCGTTCGGCTTCGGCAAGTTTTGCCTGGCTTTCCCGTAACGCCGCGTCGCTCTGCGCACGTTCGATTGCGATGCTTGCAATATTCGCCAATTGCCGGATGAGCTCCAGTTGAGCCTCGTTTGGCCTCCCTGGTTCGCGCTGATAGAGCGCAAAGGTGCCCAGGACTTTTCCCGCCTGCGTGACGATCGGCGTGGACCAGCATGACCGCAGGCCATGCGCCTGCGCGAGCGCACGCCATGAATTGCGCCAGCGTGTATCGGACACAACGTCCGACATGATTACCTGGGTTTGATCGCGCGCGGCCACGACGCACGGGCCGCCGACGCGATCCAGCGGCCAGTCGCGGACGGCCTCGTTGAATGCCGGCGCAAGACTCGGCGCTATCGCTTCCTTGAGCTTCGTTCCGCTCGCATCGGCCAGCACAAGGCTGCAATAGCTTCCGCTTGCGGCCCTTTCGACGAACTGACAAAGGCTTTCGAGGATATCGGACATTGGGCGGCGGCGCGCGACCATTTCGAGAAGCTGTTTTTCGCCGGCAAGCAGCGCCTCGGCCCGTTTGAGGACGTCGATGTCGGTGCTCAGTCCGCACCATTGGGTGACCTGTCCGGATGCGCCGGTTGATGCCTCGGCGCGAAACTGGAACCACCGATAGTCCCCGGCTGCGCTGCGCACGCGGGCCTGCGCGTCGGCGGGCGCGTCGGTCGCTCCTGCAGGCTGCCAGCTGGCAAGAAGCGCGGGCAAATCCTCCGGGTGAATGGCAGCCTGCCATCCCGCGCCGCGGGACTGCTCGACCGGGAGGCCCGTATAGGCGCACCAACGTTGATTCAGGAATTCGATCTGGCCGTCCGGAAACACTGTCCAAACAAAGCCGGGAAGTGCGCCGACGGCGCGGCTGAGTTCGCTTTCCATTGCGGATTCCTTCGACACGCATCGTGAGGATGCGTCAGCCCACCGGGCGAAGGCGATGACACTTTGGTGTAATTTTACAGCAGGCCCCGCGCCTCGGGAGCCCCATGTCGGCATCATCGCGTGTTGGTGATCCGGCAGGGAACGAACAGCGAACCGGCAGGTCGCATTCGCGCGTGGCTTGAGCGCGGTCACGCTGACGACCTATCGCAGCGCAACGACGGAAGGCGCTTTCGCCTTGCACCGCGGCGGTTCACGCCGACTGCTCGCAGCATTGGCAAGAAGCGTCAATCGGCGCCGTTCACCTTCAAGAGTTCTGCGCACCCACATACCAAAGTCTGTAGTCGGCAACCGCAACAGACAAGTGGGCCGCCGCGATCGCGATGGGCATGTTTGGCCCTGACGCCAGAACGTCTCTCCAACCTCCGTCACCTCAGGGAGCACCCCGATGGCCGAAACAGCGCGTAACATGTGCGAAAGCGAGATCGTCGATTCAAATTTCACAGCAGTCATCAACGCCCCGATCGAACGCATCGATATTCCGGAGTGGTGCTTTAGCCTGCCCGAGCGCGAATATCAGGATTGCTCGCCGGCACACATCGCCGCGGGATTTACCACCACACCGGACGGTAGGCGCATGTCCATCAATGTCGAGACTATCGGCGGCACGTTAATGGTGCAGCACTACGTCGAGAAACTCGGCCACAAAGACCATCTGATTCTCGAATCGACATCTGACGTTTTCACACCGACAGGACGATCATCAATCCATGTCACGTGGGAGCTGAGCGCGCGGGACATCGGTGGCGGAAAATGCGAATTCACAAACCGAGTGCGGTCCCACGCGACCGAAGAACTGCTGATGTTCCTGGCGCGACAGGGCATTCCGTTCGATCAATTTCGTTCACAGCGGCAGCCTGCCTCCATTGCTCATAATCAAAGCGAAACACCTCTGTTTGCAGCCAGCATCGAGCGGGCAGCGCGCAGGACGTGACCGGCAACGAACCGAATTTTCAGCAATCCGACCGCCCGAGGAATCAGACGCCATGACCAGACATACGTATGACAAGGAGATGACCGCACTTCTGCTGATCGACCCTTACAACGACTTCATCTCCGAAGGCGGAAAGATATGGGATCGCATTCGGACGGTCGCAGAAGCGAATGACTGCGTTCCGCATATGTTGGAGGTCCTTACCGCGGCGCGCGATGCGAAGCTACGAGTGTTCTATGCCATGCATCATCGGTATCGCACGGGCGATTACGAGGATTGGAAATACGTCGCACCCATTCAGAAGGCCGCGTGGCGAAGCAAGAGCTTCGAATTCGGCACATGGGGTGGCGAAATCCGGGCCGAGTTCGAGCCTCAGCTGGGCGAGATCGTCGTTGCAGAGCATTGGTGCTCCAGTGGTTTTGCCAACACCGATCTCGATCTGCAACTCAAGAAATGCGGTATCCATCAGCTCATCGTCATCGGACTGATCGCGCATACTTGCCTTGAGGCGACCGTTCGCTTCGCAGCCGAGCTCGGATACGACGTCACGGTGGTCAAGGATGCAACGGCCGACTATTCGGATGCCGAGATGAAAGCTGCGCTCGAGATCAACATTCCCAACTACGCCAGCGCCGTCGTAAGCACGGAAGAGATCGTGGCCTCGATCGCGGCTCTTTGAGACACGAATTTCAGCAGCAATCGGCAGACTCGGGCTCTTTCGCCCGCAGAACGGGCCCCGATCCCGTCAAAATTTGCCTCCTATCAGGGCGGAGACGAACGCGCCCAACGCTTGATTCCTATCCGTGCATGGGGTGCCACCGCGCTAGTCATCACGCTAGAGAAAGTTCAGCGCCGCGCCGGGACGCGCCAGCGCGTCCCGCACGTGGTAGTAACCGCTCACAAAGGGCACCATCCAGGGCACGCCGGAATAAAGCGGGTTGGTCGGAAACGGCCGCGCGTCGAAGATGCAGGGCCGGTTCTGCCGCCCGAGGATCTTTAGCGCGGTCTGGTGTCCGAGGTAGCTCGCGATCGCCACGCCATTGCCGTTGCATCCCATCGCGTAGTGCACGCCCTCATGAGTGCCCATATGCGGCACCTTGTCGAAGGTCACGCCGACGAAGCCTTTCCAGACGTGGCTCAGGCGGGTGCCGCGGAGCTGCGGGAAGATCTGGCACATGCGCCGATAGCTGCCTTGCGCGATCGTGCGCTCGTCCTTGTCACGAAAACTCGGCCGGCAGCCGAACAGCAGGCGGCGCCCATCCGGCGAGGGGCGAAAGTAGCAAAGCTCGCGCCGCGTGTCCGACATCATGCGCCGCGTGGGCATGAGCTCATCCATCACGGCTTGCGGCAGCTCCTCGGTCGCCACGATATAGCTCGCGACCGGTATGATCCGCCGCCGCAGGAACGGCACCGCCTTATCGGTGTAGCCGTTGGTCGCAATGACGACCTCCTTCGCGGTGAGGCGGCCGCGCTCGGTGGCAACGACGCGGGCGCCGGCATCGCCGACCGTGCCGAGCACGCGTGCATGCGAATGCAGGCTCACGCCGACCTCGCGCGCGAGGCGGCGGAGCGCCCGGTTGTATTTCGCCGGATGCAGGCCGCCATAGTCCTCCACCACCATGCCGCCGTGGAAGAAATCGGAGCCGATCTCGGCGCGCTGGTCCGCGGCCGGCACCAGCCGCGTGGTAACGCCCGTGCGTTCCCGCAGCAGGGCCGCATGGCGTGCGAGCGTCGCGTAGTCGCGCGCCACATAGGCGCCGAAGTATCGCCCGCACGGCTGATAGTCGGCGTCGAGCCCCTCGCGCTTGATGAAGTCGGTGATGAAATCGAACGAAGCCTTCGATTCAGCGAACACCCGCTCGGCATTGCCTTCTCCGAACACCTTGTAGGCGCCCGTGATCAGGAGCTTCTGCCCGCTGCTCACCATGCCGCCGCTGCGCGTGCTGGCGCCAAATCCAAGCGGGCCGGCATCCAGCACGGCCGTCCGCAGGCCGGCGCGCGCCAATTCGATGGCCGCAACGAGCCCGCAATAGCCGCTGCCGACGATCGCGACGTCCACATCGTCCGGCAGCGCCTCGGCCGCGTCCTCCGGCGGCGCAGCGTCCCACCAATAGGGCTTCACCTGAAAGTCTTCGGTGAAGATCGAATCTGTCATCTCTTGCTCCCGCTATGCGCCCGCTCAAAGGATCTGCGCGAGAAAGCGGCGCGTGCGCTCCTCGCGCGGCGCGCCGAACACCTGGTCGGGCGGCCCTTGTTCCACGATCCGGCCCGCATCCATGAAGATCACGCGATCCGCCGCCTCGCGCGCAAAGCCCATTTCATGGCTGACGACCACCATGGTCATGCCCCCTTGCGACAGGTCGCGAATGACATCCAAAACTTCGCGGATCATCTCGGGATCGAGCGCAGACGTCGGCTCGTCGAACAGGATCGCGTCCGGCGCCATGGCGAGCGCACGCACGATCGCAACGCGCTGCAGCTGCCCGCCCGAGAGGTGCGCCGGAAACGCATCCGCCTTCTCGCGCAGACCCACGCGGTCGAGCAGCCGGAAGGCCTCGTCGCGCGCCGCGGCGGG
>JBBWZU010000219.1:0-10437 GCA_039649225.1 Hyphomicrobiales bacterium
GGATGAAGCACTCGGCAAAGTGCGCGGGGCCGCGCAGAAACTCGAGACTGCGTCGGGCGCGCTGAATTCCGCGGCGGATGCCGTGTCGGCGGAATCCGCGGCCGCCGAGCAGCGCGTCGGCGCGGCCTCGATGAACGTCGCCACGGCGGCCGGCTCGGCCGAGGAGCTGGCGACATCGATCGGCGAGATCGCCGGGCAGGCCGCCACTTCGACCGATGTCGCCAGCCGCGCCGTGACCGAAGCGCAGCGCACCGTGCAAACCATGACGCAACTCGGATCGGCCGCGACCCGCATCGGCGAGGTCATCGGGCTGATCCAGGCGATCGCCGGCCAGACCAATTTGCTCGCGCTCAATGCCACGATCGAGGCGGCGCGCGCTGGCGAAGCCGGGCGGGGGTTTGCGGTCGTCGCCTCCGAGGTCAAGGCGCTCGCCACACAGACCGGCAAGGCCACCGAAGAGATCGGCGCGCAGATTGCGCGCATGCAGGACGCCACGCAGGAGTCGGTTGCCGCCATCAAGGAAATCGGCGCGACGATCGGCCGGGTATCGGAAATTACCTCCGGTATTGCGGCTGCGGTCGAGGAGCAGGGCACGGCGACGCAGGAGATTTCCCGCAACGTGCAGCAAGCCGCAGTCGGCACCGCGGAAGTCGCGACCAACATCACGAGCGTCAATCGCGGCGCGAGCGCAACCGGATCGGCTTCCGCCCAAGTATTGTCCTCGGCGCAATCGCTCTCCGTTGAGAGCAACCATCTCAAAGCCGAGGTGGAGAAGTTTCTCTCAACCGTGCGGGCGGCGTAGCAGAGCACCTGCGGTAATCTTAAAACCGCACGGATGCCGCTCCGATCGGCGTCCGCGCGATAGTCTTGATTGATCCGCGAATGATCCGGGTCGTTCCCTGTACGCAAATCCCCATATTCATACTTCTACTTATTGCCGTAATGTCAGCTCAGTTCGCCCAATTAGCGAAATGTTATTTACCTTCGCTTCAATTGTAACGTGCGCAAATTTTTCTGTACTGGGGACTACGCCGCTATGGGCAAGTTTTTCGCCAATACTCCGGTCGGCATTCGTCTTGTCATGGCTGGCCTGCTTCCGGTCTTGGCCTTTTTGTATCTCGCCGCCTCGGATGTGCTGAACGCCGTCAATCAGCGCCGCGACGCGATCCAGGTGCGGGCCGTCGGAGAAGAAACGCCGCTCATCACCAAATTGATCGACGAACTGCAGCGTGGCCGCGGTCTCGCGGTGCTCGCGATCTCCGCCAATACCGATGCGAGCCGCCGGAACTTCCTCGCCCAGCGCGGGAAGATCGACCAGGCACTGGGCACATTGAAGACGAGAGTTGCGACATTGAGCGCCGATGATGTCGGCGCTGCCGCGCTGCAGGCGCTTCAAAACGGCCTGAAGGTCGAAGAGCGCCTTGGCGCCGTTGCGCGGAGCATGGACCAGCGTGCTCTCACGGCACCCAAGGTTCTTGCCGAATTCAACGTCATGATCGGCGATCTCGCGCGGGTCCTGTATCAGGTCACCGAGACGCAGAGCCATGCGCGCGTGGTGCGTCATCTTACGGCGCTCGTCGCCGTGGCGGAGGCAAAGGACCGCGCGGGGCTCGAACGGGCGACCGGCGCGCGCGGCTTCTCGGCGCCGCAATTCCCCGGCGAGGCCTATCAGGATTTTGTGCGCTTTCGCGGCGAGCAGGACGGCTATCTTGAGATAGCCGTGAATTTCACCGACGGCGCCGTCCGCGAAACGCTGGCCGGACTCCCCCACACGCAGGAAACAAAAGACGTTCGGGAGTTTCGCGCACTGGCGCTCAAGGCGCTGTTCGAGCCTGAGGCCAAGCCCGAAACCTCGGCGCAGTGGTTCGACAAAGCCAGTGCTCATGTCGGCCAATTGGCGAATATCGAGCTGAAGATCGCCGAACAACTGACCAAGGATGCGGACGTGGCAGTGAAGCTTGCCAGCGCTCACGTGCGCGCGCTGTCGATCCTGATCGCCATTCTGCTCACCGTCGTGATTGCGGCGCTCTATTTTGTGATCCGCAGCATTTCCAGGCCGATCGCCGAGCTTGTCAGCGACGCAGGCCGCCTTGCCGCCGGCGACACCTCGGTGCGGTTTGCGACCGCGGAGCGCAAGGACGAGATCGGCACGGTGGCGGGCGCGGTGGCGAAATTTCGCGACAACGTCATCGACCAGCAGAAGACGGCGGAAAAATTCGCCCGGGAGGTCGACGCAAAGGAAGCGCTCAACAGGAACATGGAAAGTTCGGTCGAAAGCTTCCGGGCCGTGGCCGAGGAACTGCTCTCGACGGTGGGTGAGAACGCCGGCGTCATGAGGGACACCGCGCATGCGCTCACCGGCGTTGCCGGTGACGCATCGGCCCAGGCCGTATCGGCTGCCGCCGCGTCGGAACAGACCGCAACCAACGTGAACACTGTTGCGGCGGCATCCGAAGAGCTTGCCAGCTCGATCCAGGAGATCGGGCGGCAAGTCGAGCAGGCGACGCGGGCGATACGAGCGGCGGGCTCGACGACGGAGCGCTCGACGACGGAGATCGAGGGGTTGGCCGCGGCCGGTCAGCGCATCGGCGCGGTGGTCGATCTGATCCAGGCAATCGCGGCGCAGACCAATCTGCTGGCGCTCAACGCCACGATCGAGGCGGCGCGCGCCGGCGAAGCCGGGCGCGGCTTTGCGGTGGTCGCATCCGAGGTAAAGAGCCTGGCCGCCCAGACCGCAAAGGCGACCGAAGAGATCGCGCAGCAGGTCGCCGGGATCCAGACCTCGACCAGGAACGCGGTTGCGGCCGTGAGCGACGTCGCGACGGCCATGCGTGAGATCGACGAAGTGACCACTGCGATCGCCAGCGCCGTCGAGGAGCAAGGCGCGGCAACGCGGGAGATTTCCAGCAACGTGCAGATGGCCGCGCAGGGGACGCAAACGCTGGCCGGCAATATCGCAACGGTAAACGATGCCATCGAAGAAACCACCCGCTCGGCCGAGCAGGTCCTGGCGGCATCGGGTTCGGTAACGACCTCTGCCGAGACGCTGGCCGCGGAAGTGAAGAAGTTCTTCGTCGCGCTGCGTCACGGTCCGATGGACCGCCGGCAGGGCGACGACCCGAATTTCAAGGGCCCGGACCGGCGCGCCGATCGGCGCGGTTCGCGGGCAAACAGGGCCGCCTGACAAGGCGCGCGCGCGCGGTACGCGGCCCGTAAGGGGGTAACCTGCGCACGCGCCAAGCAAACCGCGCGGATGGCGTCCCACCGGCATCCGGGTGGAATTTTTTTCGCGGTTGCGGTCGATCTCCCGGAGATACAATTAAACTCGCGCGCTGGCGCTCAATGCCACCATCGAGGCGGCACGGGCGGGCGAAGCCGGCCGCGACTTCGCAGTTGTCGCCTCGGAGGTGAAAGCGCTGGCGGCCCAGACCGCGAAAGCGACTGAGGAGATCGGCACCCAGATCGCCGGGATGCAGACAGCAACGCAGGACTCGGTCGCGGCGATCAAGGAAATCGGCCAGACCATCGCTCGAACTCGACAAATTCCTTTCGACTGTACGGGCTGCGTGAGGAACTGCATGTAGCGTCTGAACGCTTGAGCGGGCGCGCGGAATATTTCATGTCGCCCTGAGCGCGATACCGTCTCGGGCATTAGCGATAATGCTTATATCCATAATATAATACAGCCGCGACCTTAAAAGATATGGAAGGGGCATCAGTGACGCATGGTAAAATTTATAAACGCTTCAGAGTTCTAGCTGAAAGTCGATTTCAACTTCTTGCTGCAGCATTGGGTGAAATCGATGTCTTTTCTTCGTGTGACGCTCCGTCACAAGATCGCTGCAATCGGACTCGTTGGCGTTGTCGGTATTGTCCTGATCGGCGCGATCTATTGGCTCGGCGCATTGTCGCAAGCCCGCTTTCAGGCGAGCGCCGAGCGGGCTGCCGCGACCGCCACGATCAACAACGACCTGTATGTTGCGTTGCTCGAGGCAAGGCGCGCCGAAAAGGACTTCCAGCTGCGCAACGATGAGCGCTACGCCGGGAAACAGGGGGACTTCGCGCAGGCCGCCGCCGCAAAGCTCGCTGCGCTAAAGCAGCAGCTCTCCGGCGGAGAGCTCGCGGCCCTGCTGCCGCGGGTGGAAGCTATTCAATCCGGCTTTGACGTCTATGCAAGAACCTTCACGACGCTGGCCGATGCCAAACGAAAACTCGGTCTCGATCAGGAGTCGGGCCTCGAAGGGCAATTGCGCAAATCGGTTCATGAGATCGAATCCGGCCTCAAGACGCTTGCCGACTCCCGGTTGGGCGCCGCGATGCTGACGATGCGCCGGCACGAGAAGGATTTCATGCTGCGCCATGACGCGAAGTACGGCGAGTCGATGAAGACCGCGGCGGTGGAGTTTGCCGGCTTGCTGGCCGACACCACATTGTCGGCTGCCGCCAAGAACGAGATGAGCGGCAAGCTTGCGGCCTACCAGCGCGATTTCGCCGCCTGGATGGACGGCATGAACTCCATCATCAAAGAGCAAAAGGCGATGTCCGAGGCGTTCGCAAAGATCGAGCCGATCATCGAGGAAGTTCGCGCCACGGTCGATAAAGCGGAACGGGGGGCCAATGCGGCCGCCGCCGCGTCCCGCGCCGACACCGCGCAGCGGATCCAGATTGCCATCGTGGTGATTACGATCGGCGTCGGCTTGCTCGCCTTCCTGATCGGACGCGGCGTGTCCCGCCCGCTCGGCGCGATGACCGATGCGATGCGCGAACTGGCGTCAGGCAAGCTCGATCTTGTCATTCCGGGCGCCGGCCGCCGCGATGAAATCGGCGCGATGTCGGGTGCGGTCGAAGTCTTCAAGGTCAATGCGATCGAGCGCCTGCGCCTCGAGGCCGCCGCCAAGGAGGCTGAAATGCGCGCCGCCGCGCAGCGCCGGGCGGACATGCAGCGGCTGGCGGACGAGTTCCAGTCTGCCGTCGGCAACATCATCCACACCGTGTCGGCGGCCTCGACCCAGCTCGAGGCGGCGGCGGTAACGCTGACGCAAACCGCGGGCACCACGCAGGAACGCTCGGCCTCGGTCGCGGCGGCATCCGAGCAGGCATCTTCGAATGTGCAGTCGGTTGCGTCCGCCGCGGAGCAGCTCGGCTCGTCGGTCAATGAAATCAGCCGTCAGGTGCAGGAGTCGAGCCGGATTGCGATCGACGCGGTGAAGCAGGCCGAGAAAACGGACGGTCGCATCGTTCAGCTTTCGCACGCAGCCGGCCGCATCGGCGAGGTCGTGAAGCTGATTACCGCGGTGGCGGAACAGACCAATCTGCTTGCGCTCAACGCCACCATCGAGGCGGCGCGGGCCGGAGAAGCCGGCCGCGGCTTTGCGGTCGTCGCCTCGGAGGTCAAGGCGCTCGCCGCGCAGACCGCCAAGGCGACCGATGAAATAGGCACACAGATTGCCGGCATGCAGTCGGCGACGCAGGACGCCGTCACGTCCATCAAGGAGATCGGCCAGACTATCGGGCGGATTTCGGAGATCGCCACCACGATCGCCTCGGCGGTCGAGGAGCAGGGCGCGGCAACGCAGGAAATCAGCCGCAACGTCCAGCAGGCCGCGCAGGGTACCTCGCAGGTCGCCGCCGATATCTCGGATGTTAATCATGGTGCCAGCGAGACCGGCTCGGCCTCGGCGCAGGTCCTGGCTTCGGCGCAATCGCTGTCGGCCGACAGCCATCATCTTAGAAGTGAAGTCGACAAATTCCTCTCGACGGTGCGGGCTGCGTAAGACAGTACCTGCGGCGCGCAACTTCGAAAACCGCGCGGATGCTGTCCCACCCGGCATCCGCGCGGTTATCTTAGTGCGCTATTTAAGTAGTTATACGTGAAGTGGGAATAAGCGCGCCGCGCATGGAAATGTGCGTTAAAATATCCAAATGCGGTGTCGGCGCAGGTACTTTCCTCGGCGCAATCGCTATCGAGCGAGAGCAGCCACCTCAAGCTCGAAGTGGACAAGTTCCTCTCAACCGTGCGTGCGGCGTAACCGCATCTCCGATCAAGGCTCGGGCGCCTTGCGCGCGAGGCCATCTATTCAGACGGCGGAAATCCGTACAGCGCGCGCGGATTGTCGACCAGAATCTGCCGCTGTGTCTTCGCGTCGCCGATCCATTGCGGAATGAGATCGACCAGATCTCCGTCGTTCGGCACGTTGCGGCCGTCCATATTGACGTGGGGCCAGTCGGTGCCGAAGACGAGGCGGTCGGGGCGATGCGCGACCAGCGCGCGCGCCATCGGCGTTACGGGGGCGTAGGGAAAGTCGCCCGGCGCGCAGCGCATCGGACCGGAGAGCTTGATCCAGACGCGGCCGGTATCGAGCATGCGCAGCAGCGTCGTAAAGCCCGGCTGATCGAGGCCTTTCTCGGCATTCACGCTGGCGAAATGGTCGAGCACGATGGTGTTGGGAAGCGCGAGCAGCCGGTCGGCGAATTCCGTGATGTCGGCGCCGTGCGGATAGAACTGCACATGCCAGCCGTGCTCATGGGCGCGCGCCGAAATCCGCTCCGCGATCGTCGGCAGCACGCCGCCGCGCGAAGCGCTGAACACGCGCATGCCGCGCACGCCAAGCTTTGAGAGCCGGACGAATTCGGCATCGCTCAAGTCGTCCGGGATCAGCGCAACGCCGCGAAAGCGCTCGCCAAAGCGCGTCAGCGTGTCGGAAAGATGCGTGGTGTTGCGCCCATAGGCGCCGCCGGACACGATCACCGCATTGGAAAAGCCGAGTTTGTCCTGCAGCGCGATGTTCATTTCAGGGGTCGCGTCGCGCGCCGTGTAGTAGGTGCTTGGGTCCCAGGAATATTGCGCCTCGGGTCCGAACAGATGGATGTGGGTATCGACCGTGCCCGGCGGGCACTTGAACTTCGGCGCCCTGGTGTCGGGATCGGGCCCGGTCGTGAGGATCGGCGGCATTGCGCTTCCTTTTCTTGTTTTTCAATCCAGCTTGATGTTCGCCGACTTCGCAAGCTCGCGCCATTGAGTGATCTCGCGCGCGATCTGCGCACCGAACTCTTCGGCGCTGCCGCCCACCGGATCGATGCCGTCGCGCTTCAGGCGCTCGGCAAGATCCGCAGAGCCGACCGCGCGCTTGACCGCCGCGGCGAGCGTCTCGATGACCGGCTGCGGCGTGCCGGCCGGCGCGACCAGTCCCATCCACAGCACGCCCTCGTATCCGGGCAGCATCTCGGCGATCGCCGGCACGTCCGGCATCAGCGCCGAGCGCGCACGCCCCGCATAGGCCAGCGCACGCAGCCTGCCGGCCGCGATTTGGCTATAGGCTGTCGCATAGGTGTCCATCTTGAGCTGCACTTGGCCTGCGAGCAGGTCGGTCATGGCCGGCGCCGCGCCGCGATACGGGATGTGCGTGACGTCGAGCGCGAGGCGCCGCAGCAGCAATTCCATCGTGACGTGCGGCAGCGTGCCGTTGCCGGCCGATGCGTAGTTCAGCTTGCCCGGATTGGCCTTGGCATTGGCAACGAAGCCGGCGAAATCCGTGAACGGCGCGGCGGACGGGCTGACCAGAAGCTCGGCGATTTCGGCCACCATCGCGACCGGCACCAGATCCTTCTCGGTGTCGTAGGGCAGCTTGCCCTGCAGGGCGGCGTTGATGGTGTGATTGGGCGAGGTGAGCAGGAGCGTATAGCCGTCGGGCGCGGCTTTGGCGGTCGCGTCCGTCGCGATCACGCCGCCCGCGCCGCCGCGGTTCTCGATCACGAACGAGGCCTTGAGATCGTCCGCCATGCGCCCGGTGACAAGACGCGCCACCAGATCGACGGTGCCGCCGGCCGGGAACGGCACGATCACGCGGATCGGCCGTTCGGGGTATTCGGCGAATGCGCCGCTTGTCGCGACGAAGAACGCGACGGCGCCGAGAAGCCGCGCGCCGAACCAGAAAGGATATTTCATAGACGGCGCTAGTTCCGCGCCTGCATGGTCCGGCTATCGTATTCCTCCGGGTCCATCGCCCAGAGCCATGCGTCATATCCGTTGGCGTAGTTCTGATTGGTCGTCGCCGGATTGCGGTTGACCAGCGGACGCAGGTACATCGGATGCGTCGCGCTGCGCACCTCATGCTCGACCGTGAACAGCAGCTTGCCGGTGTCGAGGTCGACGATGTCCTTGAAGCGGTATTGATACTGGTTGTCTTCAATCGAGATCAGATTGCGCGCTTTCAGCTTCTCATAGGGGCCGGAGAAGTTTGCGATGTACATCTGCACGTGATGGCCGTCGAAGTCCGGCTGCGGACGGTCGGTCTCGCGAAATTGCATATATTGGTTCTGGCCCATCTGAACGCGCGTGAGCGTGCCGTCGCCGTTCTGCACCTGCGCCGGCGTTCCCATGATGGCCGGATAGAAATCCGCAATGCGTTTGGCGGTGCCGACCGGCACGTCGAACTCGACATAAGGTATTCCAAGCGAAATGCGCCCGAAGCGCGCCGCGTCAGGCTCATGGCAGCGCACGCGATTACCCCATGGGCAAATGGCCTCCACATAGTCGTTGTGCTCGGAGAAATCGAATTGCGTGCCGGCGAGCTTCGAGCGAACCTTGGTCAGACGATCGAGCAACGCATCGCGGCCCGAGATTACCAGTCCGGTATGGCCGCGCACCACCTGCGCCGGTCCGGTCGGCAGATGAAACTGACTGCGGCCGACATTGATCCACATATTGGTGTCGGCGACCATCAGATAGGGATCGCGCGTCAATCCGAGGCCGACCGCATAGAAAAGCTGCGCCAGCCGCTGGTCCGGCACCTGCACGTTGACGTGCTCGAGATGGATGGAGTTGCCGAGATTCTCGGCGGTGCGGTCGAAGCTCTTCTGCATGGTCGTTGTCCCGGATGCGTGTTCTTGCGACGCACCATAGCACCGTCGGGGCCGCAGCATCACCCCTTTGGGGAGACCTCGTGTGAAGCCGGTGGGCAGAGGCCCTTGCATTAGTGGTCGCTGCGTACCGGTGGGACGGCATCGCGCATCACGTGGGACCCCGAACCGCCCGGCGCCGAAAAAAAATCGCGCGAATTTCGGATCGAATCCCCTTAAAGGTTGATTCGAGAGGGGCTTGCTGCGGCGAGTAGGCCGCCAGCGAATGCTTCCGTTCCGGTTTTGCGCCGGCTGCAATAATGACCTTCCGACAGGCAGGCATGTCATGAAGCTGACGACGCGGCTGACGGTCGCGATGGTCGCACTGGTGCTGCTGACGGCGACGGCGGTCGGGTTGCTGACTTATCGCAACATCGAGACGGTGGCGCTGCCCCGCGTGCTGGAGCGGCTCAGCTTGCAGAGCGAGCTGCTTGCTGCGCAGCTTGAGGCTGCGGTCAGCAGCGCGCGCACCGATGTTGCGGGCTTTCGCTCGGCGATCGGGTTGAACATGATCGTGCGCGCCAGTCTTTCCGCTGACGGTGCGGTCGACGGTATTCCGCTTGCCGATTGGCGCGCCCGGATGGCGGCGCGCTATGCGGCGGAGCTTCTTGCCAAATCGAATTACGATCAGTTCCGCGTCATCGGGGTTGCGGATGGCGGGCGGGAAATCGTACGCGTCAACCGTTCCGGCTCAAACGGCGCGATCCGCGTCGTTCCGGACAGCGAACTCGAGGCGGTGGCGGACCGCAATTACTTCCGCGCGGCCGTCCGCCTGCCTGACGGCGAGATTTTCATATCGCCTGTGGAGCTCGATCGGCGGCGCCAGCCGACGATCCGCGCCGCAACCCCGATCTACACGCCTGACGGCCATGTGTTCGGCATCCTGGTCATCAACGTCGACCTGCAGCCGGCCTTCGACCGCATTCGCGCCGCGTCGGCGCGCGCGGGCGGGCCGATCTTTCTCACCAACGAGCAGGGCGACTATCTCGTCCATCCGGACCGCAGCCGCGAGTTTTCATTTGAAAATGGAAAACGCGACCGGCTGCGGGACGACTTTCCGGAGCTCGCGCGTGCTTCGGCCTTGGATGAAGTCAGAACGAGCGTTGTCAGCAATGGCGTGGGCGAGCGCTTCGGTGCCGCCGTGGCGGCGGTTCGTCTGGCCGGAGGTCCGCAGGTCGACTTGATCCAGATCGTGCCCTATTCGCTCGTGGCTGCACTTGCGGCCACGGCGCGCGATGCAAGCCTGTTGGGGGGGCTTGCCGCGGTGTTCTGCGCCATCGTGCTGGCGATCCTTCTGGCGCGCTCGCTCGCGACCCCATTGGAGCAGATGACAGCCGCGATCGAAGGATTCGCGCGCGGCGCACCATTGCCCGCGTTGCCGAACGGACGCGGCGAGATCGGTGTTCTCAGCCGCGCGTTCGCCCGCATGGCGTCCGACGTGCGCGAAAAGACCGAGGCATTGACCCGGGAAGTCGCGGAGCGTCGCAGCATCACCGATACCGCGCTTGACGCGTTCGTCCAGATCGATCAGGCCGGGAC
>JBBWZU010000225.1:0-22227 GCA_039649225.1 Hyphomicrobiales bacterium
ATGCCGGCCGCGGCCTGCTTGACGCGGACCTGACCCGGCCCGGGAGCGGGAAGCTCGACGTCCTCGTAGGTCAAAACTTCTGGACCGCCGGCCTTGTGAACCCGAACCGCCGCAACCATGGCATTCTTCCTTTTCTTTAAAAACGCGCCGTCGACGTGGCACGCCGAATGATCTGCGGCAGAGCGCCGCGCCGGCCGGGATCATAGGTTCCGGCTAGCCGGACGCAAGGCTGCAAACGCAGAAGCAAGCTCTACCGCCCGCCGGCGACGCGCAGCACCGTGCCGGTGGTGTAGGACGAGGCGTCCGACAGCAGAAACAGGATCGACTCGGCGATTTCCTCCGGGCTTCCCGCCCGTCCCATCGGCACCAGCGGGGCCATGCGCTCCAATCTCCCCGGCGGATGGATGCCGGTCTCGATCAGGCCCGGCTGGATCGCATTGACCCGGATGGCATCGGCGGCAAGTTCCTTCGAAAGCCCATAGGTCATCGAGTCGGTGGCGCCTTTCGAGGCCGCGTACCAGACATATTCGCCCGGTCCCCCGAGAGTCGCTGCGGCCGACGAGATCAGCACGATCGCGCCGCCCTGCCCGCCGTGCTTGACCGACATGCGCGGGATCGCGGCCTTCACGCACATCAGCGCGCCCAGCACATTGAGCTCGATCACCTCGCGCATCATCGCGACATCGGCCGCCTCGACGCGCGAATTGGTGCCGGTGGTGCCGGAATTGTAGACGAGATGGGTGAGCGATCCGAGCTCCTTGTCGATCGTGGCGAACACGCGCGCAACGTCGGCTTCCTGCGCCATGTCGCCCTGGATTGCGACGGCGCGCCGGCCGGCGGCCTTGATCGCCGCGACTACCGCGTCGGCGGCCTTGGCGTCGCGCAGATAATTCACCGCGACGTCGTAGCCGCGCGATGCGGCAAGTTTCGCCGTCGCCGCGCCAATGCCGCGGCTCGCGCCGGTAACAAGCAGGACCTTGCTCACTCGTGTCGCTCCCTTAATGCTTGGCGCTTGGTGCGCGCGGCGGCGCGGACGCGATTGCGGCGCGCTATCAAGTTGAAAACCTCGACCGCGCCGGCGAACGCCATCGAAGCGTAGATGTAGCCGCGTGGAATATGGAATTCGAATCCGTCCGCAACCAGCGCGACGCCGATCAAGAGCAGAAATGCCAGCGCCAGCATCTTGGTGGTCGGATGCTCGGCGACAAAATGCGCGACCGGTCCGGACGCCACATACATCACGATGACCGCGATCACGACCGCCGCGATCATGATCTCGATGTCCTGCGCCATGCCGATCGCGGTGACGATCGAGTCGATCGAGAACACCAGATCAACCGCCACCACCTGCAGCACGATCATCGAGAAGGCCGCATAAACCTTGGTGGCCGTCGGCTCGGCTTCGTCGGCCTCCACCTCGGCGTGGATCTCATGCGTCGCCTTGGCGATCAGGAACAGACCGCCGGCGATCAGGATGACGTCATGCCAGGAGAAATCGCGCCCGAATGCGGTTGCGACCGGATAGGTCAGCTTCATCAGATAGGTCAGGCCGAACAGCAGCAGGATGCGGAAGACGAGCGCGAGCGAGAGGCCGATCTGGCGCGCTCTTCGCCCATCGCGCGGCGAGCAGCGCGACACCAGCACGGAAATAAACACGATGTTGTCGATGCCGAGCACGATCTCGAGCGCGGTCAGCGTGACCAGCGCGGCCCAGGCATTTGGATCGGTCAGGAGTTGGAGCATGGTCTCGACGATTTCATTGTTCTTTTCGCAACATCCCCGCCCCCAGGAAGTACACGGCGATGACACACAAGGCGCCCGTGATCCATGGCCCCGGCATCATGTCGCGGATGACTGCGACAAAAGCGAGCACCGACCAGACAGTAAGAAGCGCGATGTTCAGCGCGCGCAAACGCACCACACGAAACGGATGCAGGAACGGAACCGGCACGAAGGTCAGCACCGCCAGCAGCGCAATTGTCGCAGCCGCAATCCATGGATCGGGCCGCAACAAGAACAGATAGAATGCCGGCACGTTCCAGACGCCCGGAAAGCCGCGGAAATAATTGTCCGTGGTCTTCATGCGGCGGTCGGCGAAATAGAGTGCGCCGGTGATCACGATCGCGATGGCGAGTGGAACCGCGAGGCCTTGCGGCAAAAGGCCTCCGACGGCCAGCGCGTAGGCCGGCACCAGCACATAGGTGACGAAGTCGACCACGAGGTCGAGCGTCTCGCCGGACCAGCGCGGCAGGCGTTCGGCAACCTCGAGCCGTCGCGCCAGCGTGCCGTCGACACCGTCGACGATAAGCGCAACGCCGAGCAGCATGAACATCAACGGCCAGTCGGCTTTGCCGGCGGCGAGCAGCGCCAGCAGACCGAGCGCCGCACCGGTTGCGGTGAAGATATGGACGCAAAATCCGAGCGCGCTCTTCAACGCGTCGCCGTTTCGCGGTCCAGCCTGGCGCGGTTCAGCGGACATCGCTGCCCCAGTCGAGCCGCACCAGCTCGGCGGAGCGCCCCTCAAAATTCCAGTTGCGGCCGAAGGCACGCACCCGCGAGGTCTCGGCGCGCGCGATGGTCACGTCCTTGCCGATCCAGTAGCCGGTATTGCTGACGACGACGTTCTCGCCTTTCACCTTGCCGGGGATCGGCTTGACCACGCCTTCGATGATCTTGGGGATCTGGAAGATGCGCGTGTCGCCCTCGATGTCGTAGATGATCTTCTCGGTGCGCACGCCGAGGAAACTGCCGACCAGGATTTTCAACAGCCCGGTCGAGCCGCCGGCCTTGCCGGTGAAGATGCGCGTCAACGCCTTGATGGCGTAGATGGAGGCGCGCTCATCGATATAGAGCGCCGCCGTCCAATTGCCGCGCGCGAGGCGTCCCGGAATGTCGAGCAGCAGGCCCACATTGATGCCGGCAAGGTCGGTATCCTCGTGGAAGCCTTCCTCGATATGCGCGCCAGCCCAGGCCTGGCACGTGCCTTCCGTCGGCTCGTGCTGGCCGAGCGAGATCACGCACGGGCAAAATACCGTGCAATTGCACGAGAGGACGAAGTCGCCTTTGATCTTCCAGTTGTCCTTGTCGGCCACTCTTTTTTGCTCCCCGGCGCTATGTGCTTTTCATCGGCCAATGCGCGACGACCGATGTGACGATAAAGGCGATCCCAACCAGGACGAAGAGCGCGCCGAGCGCGCGGCTAAAGCGCGTGGTGGTGCTGACCTTCTCGATCGCCATGATGGCGCCGAGCGCCGCCATCCAGATCACGTTCATCACGCCGACCGCGAACATCGAAAGCATCATCGCCCAGCAGCAACCGAGACAATAGAGCCCCTGGCGGAATCCGAGCCGAAATACGCCGGCCGGATCGGCGGTCCAGTTGGCAAAGAAGAAGCGGAACGGATGCTGGCATTGCGTGACGCAGGCATGCTTGAGCGCGGAGAACTGATAGAGGCCCGCGCCGATAAACACCGCTCCGGAAAACAGTGGGCTTGCGGTCGCCATCGCGGGATCGAGCACGGCAAGACGGACCAGCAGCAACTGCGACGCTGCGAGCGCGAATGCGGCGCCGAGCCAGATCGAGACATAGCCGGCGGCGAGGATCAGAGAAGAAGCGGCCGGCTCGCCCTTTTTCGCCGCTGTCTCGGCGAGTTCCGCATAGGTCAGGATCATCGGCCCGGCGGTCGGCAGCATCATGGCCAGCGCCATGGCGCACCACATCGAGAGCACCAGCGTAGCCTGCGCGAAACTCCATCCGTCCTGTGCGCCGAAGCTCGGGCGGCACAGCGCTTCCAGCATGCCGACCCCGGACATTCCGGCGACGGCAAGGCCGAGATAGATCCACCCCGTGGCGACCAATACGCCGATGCAGACGAACGCCAGCACCTTGGGGCGCCCAAGCGCACCAAGGACGTGCGGGGCGGTCTGCGGGGCGTTGGCGGCGCGTATGGCCATGCCGATCCATAGCGCAATGATGCCTGCGGCGAAATTGCGACGGGTGCTCGTCATGACAAGCGGGACAAGCTAGGACTGGGCCATGGCGGATACGGTGGAAGTTGCGGTGATTGGCGGCGGCCCCGCGGGGCTGACGGCCGCGATCGCGCTCGCCTCCGCGGGCGTGACGACCGTGCTGGTGGCGAAATGTCCGCCGCCGGACAATCGCACGACGGCGCTGCTGTCGGGTTCCGTGGCGGCATTGGAAGCTTTGGAGGTCTGGCCGCTCTGCCGGGCGCAATCCGCGCCGCTGACGGCAATCCGGCTGATCGACGACACCGCACGGCTGATCCGCGCGCCCGAGGTGCTCTTCGAGGCGGACGAGATTGGGCTCGAGGCGTTCGGCCACAACATTCAGAACCGCGATCTTCTGGCGGCGCTCGAGCAGCGCGCGGCCGCCCTGCCGGCGCTGCGGCGCATCGCGGCTGCGGCGGTCGCGATCGAGCCGGCGGAGAGCGGCGTTTCCATCCGCCTGGACGATGGCGGCACGCTGGCAGCGGCTCTCGTGGTCGGCGCGGATGGCCGCAAATCGATTTGCCGGACGGCGGCCGGCATCGAGACCGCGCGGCGCAGCTATCCGCAGGCCGCAGTGACGCTCAATTTCACCCACACGCGGCCGCACAAGGGCGTTTCAACCGAGTTTCACACCGAAAGCGGACCATTCACGCTGGTGCCGCTGCCGGGCTTGCGCTCCAGCCTGGTGTGCGTGGTTGCGCCGGACGAAGCCGCGCGGCTGGCCGAATGCGATGCTGAAACGCTGTCCGCCGAAATCGAGCGGCGTTCGCATTCGATCCTCGGCAAGATCACGGTCGAGGACGGGCGTGGTCTGTTTCCGCTCAGCGTCGAAACCGCGCAAAGCTTCGCGCGTCGTCGTATTGCGCTGGTGGGTGAAGCCGCGCACACGATTCCCCCGATCGGCGCGCAAGGCCTCAATCTCGGGCTGCGCGATGCCGCGACCATCAGCGAACTGGTCGTGGAGGCGCGTCGCGATGGCGGCGACGTCGGATCGGCGGATGTGCTGGCGCGGTACGAGCGGCTGCGGCGCGCGGATGTGACATCACGCGCGCTTGCGGTCGATGCGCTCAATCGCAGCCTGCTGTCGGACTTCCTGCCCGTGCAGGGCGCGCGCGGCTTTGGCATTTATCTGCTCGACCGCATCGCCCCGCTGCGGCGGGCGGTGATGCGCGAGGGCGTCGAGCCAGCCGCGCAGCCGCGCCTGATGCGGGGCGAAGCGCTGTAAATTGGCTTTGTTCCGCCAAACCGAACTGTTGATTGTATATATAAATATATCTATTTTTGCGTATAGCTTTTTATTCCTATATTCATGCCGAGGAGCTTTCGCGCGGATGAGCGAATTATGAAATGAGATTGTTGTCCGCCCCAAGCTTGGGCGACGGCTTTACGCCCGGCGCGCCGCGCAGCGCCGCGGCAATCGGGACCGGCAGCGCCGCCATGGCGTTTCCCGATGCGCCCGAAACCTTGTGCGCGAACAGGCCGCGCTCGACGAAATGCGGATCGTGCATCGCCTCTTCGAGCGAGGCCATGATGGTGACGCAGCAATCGGCGGCGGCGAGTTTCGGGCGCCAGTGATCGGCGGTCTCGCGCGCGATGATCGCCGCAATCGCGGCCTTGGTGGCCGCCGGATCGGCCAGATCGTTCACCAGCGGCGCGGGCAAACCAATGGCATTGCAGAACGAGACCCAGAATTTCTGCTCCAGCGCGCCGCAGGCGACGAGCTTGCCATCCCGAGTGGGATAGAGCTGATAGCGCGGCGATGCGCCGACGAGGCGGATTTCGCCCGGCCCCGGATAGGTGCCGGTCGCCTGTCCGATCGCATAGGCGTACCAGGCGAAGGTGAACATCGCGTCCGTCATCGCGATGTCGAGATAGACGCCCTCCCCGGTCGCATCGCGCTGGCGCAGGCCGAGCAGGATGTTGATGACCGCCGGCATGGTGCCGCCGCCGATGTCGGCGACCAATGCGGGCGGCACCACCGGACGGTCGATCGGTCCCGGCTGCAGCGCCAGCAGGCCGGTCGCCGCCAGATAATTGATGTCGTGGCCCGCCTCGCCGGCGCGCGGGCCCTGCTGGCCATAGCCCGAGATCGAGCAATAGACGATGCGCGGATTGAGCTGCCTGACTGCCGCGTAGCCGAGGCCGAGCCGTTCCATTACGCCCGGGCGGAACTGCTCCATGAGCACATCCGCTTTCCGCAGAAGTGGCACCAAAGCCTTGCGATCATTCTCGTTTTTCAAGTCGCATACGAGGCTCTTCTTGCCCCGATTGAGCATCGCGAACACGACCGCTTCGCCGTCGCGGACCGGCGGCATCACGCGCATGTCCTCGCCGCCCGGCCGCTCGATCTTGATCACCTCGGCGCCGGCTTCCGCCAGCATCAAGGTCGCCAGCGGCCCCGGCAGCAAAGTGGTGAAATCGACGACGAGGATCCCGGAGAGCGGCTGCATGCGCGACAATCGCCGCATGGACGCCGCGTTGGCAAGGTCTCTTAGAATATCCGCATCGCGTTCTTCAGCGTGACCCAGACGCCCCAGGCGAGCGGGATACCGACGAAGGCCCAGAACAGCGCGGCCTTGGCGTCGAGCCCGCCGCGGCCGATGCCGAACGAGCCGGACAGGATCGCCTCGGTGTTCCTGGCGCTTGCCGCCTGCAGCCTTGCGACTTCCTCGGCGCTCATGTGCCACTTGCGATCGACCGGTCTGATCAGGGCGTTGCAGATCATCCCGATCACCAGCATCGCACACAGGATGTACATGGTGGTGTTGTAGAGCTGGTCGCGCGGCACTCCGGCGGCAAGCTGGAATTCACGGATGTAGTTCACCACGACCGGACCGACGATGCCGGCCGTCGCCCACGCGGTCAGCAGGCGGCCGTGGATGGCGCCGACGAACTGCGTGCCGAACATGTCGGCGAGATAAGCCGGCACGGTCGCAAAGCCGCCGCCATACATCGACAGGATGATGCAGAAGGCGCCGACGAACAGCAGCTTCGAGCCCATTGCGGCGAAGCTCGGCGCCAATGCGTAAAGCAGGATGCCGAGAAGAAAGAAGCAGTAATAGGTGTACTTGCGCCCGATATGGTCGGAGAGCGAAGCCCAGAAGAAGCGGCCGCCGATGTTGAACAGCGACAGGAGACCTGTGAAGCCGGCGGCGATCGCCGCGATGGCGGCTTTCTGCTCACCGCTGAGCGCATTGAACTTCACGCCGGCCTGTCCGATCAGGTCGCCGGCAAAGATCTCCTGCAGCATCGGCGAGGCCATCCCGATCACGCCGATGCCGGCCGAGACGTTCATGCATAGGACGAGCCAGATCATCCAGAACTGCTTCGTCTTGTGCGCGTCCCTCAGATGGACGTTGTGCTGCGAGATCATCGCATTCGCTTTCTCGGGCGGGGTCCAGCCTTCCGGACGCCAGCCGGCCGGCGGGATGCGATAGCCGAACGCGCCGATCATCATGAAGCAGAAATAGATCGCCCCCATCGCAAGGAAAGTTTCGAAGGCGCCGACCGACGTCGCGGTCTTGAAATAGTTCATCAGCAAGTCCGCGAGCGGCGCGCCGATCATTGCGCCGCCACCGAAGCCCATGATCGCCATGCCGGTCGCCATGCCGCGCCGGTCGGGAAACCATCTCACCAATGTGGACACCGGCGAGATGTAGCCGAGGCCAAGACCGACGCCGCCGATCACGCCGGAGCCGAGCCAGAGCAGCCAGAGCTGGTGGATGGAAATGCCGACGGCGCCGAGCATGAGACCACCGCACCAGCACAGCGCCGACACGACACCGGCCTTGCGCGGGCCGGAGCGCTCGAGCCAACCGCCCCACAAGGCCGCCGAGACGCCGAGCAGCACGAAAAACAGCGTGTACATCCAGCCCATGCTGGCGACGCGCCAGTCGCAGGTGGTGGTGAACAGTTCCTGCGCGAGCGTCATCTCGGGACAGGTTTTCGGCGCCGTGACGCCGAGCGCGCGCGACAGCGGCAGCCAGAACACCGAGAAGCCGTAGGCCATGCCGATGCAGAGATGAATGCACAATGCGGCAGGCGGCACCAGCCAGCGATTGAATCCAGCCGGCGCGATGATCCGCTCGCGATCGAGCAGTCCTGCAGGCGCGCCAAATCGTCCGATGTCTTCGACGGTCGTCATTGCATCGCCCTACCGATTCGCACTTTGCGGAAGCGATCGCGCGGCTGCGGCATCGGGTGTCGACGCGGCGGCCGGCGGGTCAGCGAAATTCGATCCGATCGCCGCGATCGTGAGCACGCCCAGAATCAGCAAGGCGCACATGACAGTGAGACGGATGCTCCAAAGCCTGACCGTTCTCTGGTCTTCGGCATCGTGAAAGTTCATATGCAAAGTCGCCACCCCTTTCTGAAAGTCACGCCCGAACATGCTCGCAATGCGCGCGAAAGACTTTGCTGGCCGCTTGATTTGCGTTTGAGATGTCCTTGATCTTTGCTTGAGGCGGCGACTGCTGGCGCAGAGACGATGCGACCGGCGCGAGCGCGGTGCGCTCCCCACAAGAGGGAAGGTAAGGCACCGAGCGTACGGTCAGCCCCGGTTCAATGCCCGAGGATCGCGCCGGGCAGCCAGAGCGTGAGCACCGGCACATAGGTGATGATGCCAAGCACGATCAGCAGAAGGCCGAGAAACGGCAGGATGCCGCGAATCACATCCGACATCGGCGCGACCGCGATCGAGGACAGGACGAACAGATTGAGGCCGACCGGCGGGTGCACCAGCCCGATCTCCATGTTGTGCGTGAAGATGATCGAGAAGTGCACCGGATCGACGCCCATCGGCCGGAGCGCCGGCGCGAGGATCGGCAGCACGAGAAGCAGCGTCGCCGTCACTTCCAGAAAGCAGCCAAGCACGAGCAGCACGATGTTGATCAGCAGCAGAAACTGCCAGGTCGAGAACTGATGGCTGAGCAGAAATTCGACCAGGCGTGCGGGTGCGCCCGATGCCGTGACCCAATGCCCGACGGCGAGCGCGGTGGCGATGATCAACATGATGCTCGCCGCGCTGCGCATTCCATTCGCCACAACGGACAGCGTTTGCGTCCAGTGGAACCCGCGGTAGAAGAACAACGAAACGCAGAGCGCCGCGACCGCCGAGAGTGCGGCGGCTTCGGTTACGGTGACGAAGCCGCCGTAAATGCCGACGACAACGACGAGTGGCACGAGCAGCGCGGGCGCGGCCGCCAGCGTCACCCGTATTCGTTCGCGCAACGGCAGCACCGGTTCGACGGGAAATTTGCGGCGGCGGGCGTCGTAGAGAACCCAGAGGAAGAAAGCCGCGGCCTGAAGCAGGCCCGGCAGAATGCCGGCGAGGAATAGTCGCGGCACGGACTGCTCGGCGACAATTCCGTACAGGATCAGCGGCAAGCTCGGCGGAATGACGATGCCGATCGTTCCCGACGCTCCGACGACACCCAATGCGAACGAGCGTGGATAGCCGCGCTCGAGCATCGCCGGGATCAGGATCGTTCCCATCGCCAGCGCGGTTGCGACGCTCGAGCCGCAGATGGCGGCAAACAGCGTGCAGGAGACGACGGTGACGAGTCCCAGCGATCCGGGAAGCCCGCCGAGCCAGGCGCCCGCCAGATCCACCAGCGCCTTGGCGATGCCGCCGAACCGCATGAACGCCGCCGCCATCACGAACAATGGCAGCGCCATCAGGTTCGGCGAGTTGAGCTCATTGATGACGAGCTGCGCGGCGCCGACGAGCGGCTGACCGGATGCCACGAACATCGCCCCGGCACAGAGCCCGAGCACCAGAAAGACCGGCATGCCGACAGCCAGCAGTGCGACAAAGAGCGTGAGGAAACCCGTCATGCCGCCGGTTCAATCAATGCCGGGAAATTCATGCTGGCCGGGCGGCGCGGCGCTCTGGTCCGGCGCGACGATGAGCCCAACCAGCCTGATGACATAGCGGATCAACATCAGCAGGCCGCCCGCCGGCAGTGCCGCATAGTAGATCCACATCGGAAAGCGCAGATCCGAAGCGCTGTGCTCGTCGATCAGCAACGCGACTTCGACGATCTCGCGGCCGTACCAGATCAATCCGCCGCAAAACGCGATGGCGGCGATGCAGTTGAACACCTCCATCCATCGCGCCACTCCGGCCGGCACCACTTTCAGCACAAGGTCGGGCCGCACATGGCTGTCGGTACGCACCAGCTGGCTGGACACGATCATGATGGCCCAGATCACCAGATAGACGATGACTTCCTCGGCGTAGCTGATCGACTGTTGCGGAAAGAAGTAGCGCGACAGGACTTGCCACAGCGCAAAGGCAAGCGCGGCAAGGCCGAGCACGCCGACGACCGTCCGCTCGACGCGATCCCAAATTTTCATCATCAAGTTTTCATCATCGGGCAACCGTCTGGATCTTCAGGCGCCGCCGGCGAGATCGGCCGAGACCGTCGCGACCATCTCGGGCGAGATTTTCGACAGCTTCGCGACTTGGTCCTGGCTGCTCATCATGACCCGCCGCGTCGCTTCGAGCTCGTCCGGCGATGGCTCAGCGATGCTGATGCCGTGTGCCTGCGCCATTTCGCGGGCACGAGACTGTGCGGCCGCCATATTGACCCGATTGGCCGAAATATTCTCGCGCCAAAGATCGGTGAATGCCTGCTGCAGATCGGCGGGCAGCTTTTGCCAGAAGGCGAGACTCACGACCGGAATGTATGCGCCGAGGAATTGATGGTCCTCGAAGGCATGGCGGATACCCGATTCCCAGAATTGGCCGCTGGCCACCGTTTCAAATGACGTGATCAGTCCGTCGAACGTGCCTTGCGACAGCGCCAGCGGCACGTTCGGCAGAGGCGTCGTATTTGGGATCGCGCCCATGAACTGCGTCCGCCACGCCTGCCCTGCCCCGCCGCTGTTGCGAATTTTCATGCCCTTAAGGTCGCCGTAGGAATTGAGCGGTTTGCTGGTGCTGAACCAGTTGAAGAATCCAAGATCGAGCCAGGGGCCGATCACATGCGAACGCAATTGCTGCTCGATCTGCCGCGCAAGCAACTGTCCGGACTTGCCGTCGACAGCGCGGTGCAAGGTGTCGATCGCGCGTCCGTAAAGGATGGGCAGTTGAAGGAAATCCGCATCAGGCACGATACCGGTCAGCGACCAGCTTCCCGGCAACGCCATCTCGACCTGACCCTGCAGCAGCGCCTTGCCGACTTGCAGATCCGGAAACAGTTGCCCGCTCTCGAACAGTTGCGTCTGGATTCTTCCGTTCGCGGCGGTCTCGATCTTTTTGAGATAGTCCCTGACGACGGCATTGCGCGCATGCGATGGCGGAGTGTCGAGCGAGCAACGCAGAACCAATGGCTGATCGGCCGCGGTTGCCGCCGTGTGGACGGAGGGTGCCGCAACCACTGCAATTGTGGAAGCCACGAACGCGCGGCGGGACAATCGTCGATCCATATTTTACTCCTTGCCAATGTCAATCCACCGGCCGTTGCGGATGGCCGGTCGATTCCATTAGTCGTCATTGAATGGCCGAGGTTTGATGCAATGCACACGCTTTCTCCAACGGTTGCCGTTATCGGCATGTGAAACAGGTTAGAACGGTTCAGAGGATGAGGCCGAGACCGGATAAAATGAGCAAGGCGTTGACGGCGATTTCGAACTGCCGATCCGAGAGGCGCCGGAAGATGCGCAACCCGAACCACGCGCCCAGCAACGCCGCCGGAACGAACGCGAGCGTTTTCCAGTCCAGCTGTGCGGCGGTCGCAGACGACGGCCGCATCAGATAGATGACGATCAGGCTGACCGGCTGCATGCAAAGGATGAACGGCTGATACACGCCGCGCTGACGCGCCTTGTCCCAACCCTTGAGGCCGCACCAGATGGTCACGAAGGCGCCGGGAAAACCCGCAAGCCCGCCGGTCAGGCCGCCGAGAAATCCCGCGCATGCATCGGCGAGCGGTCCCGTCTGAAGCGACCGGGTCGGCCAACGCAGCAGCAGATAGCCGCCATAGACGATGAGCAATACGCCGATGATATCCCGATAGGCGCCAGTCTGAAGATGCAGCAGCAGATAGGCGCCGACCGGCACGCCGGGAACGCCGCCGATCAGGAAGATCGGCAGGCTGCGCCAATCGATCGAGCGCCAGAGTGATGCAACGCTGAGCATCTGGATCGCGATGCTGCAGATGATCATCACCTGGACGGCGTAGACCGGACTGTTCATGAGATGAAACAGCAAGGCGCCGCACAGCGCCGAGAAGGCAAACCCCGCGATGCTGGAGATGGTGGAGGCGAGGAAGACCGCGATCAGCACATAGGCGGCGTCGTCGACGCCGCGCACCGACAGCAGCACGGCTTCCGCGATCAGGAAGCCGAGGCCAAGAACTCCGACGACGACGGTGCTCCATGCGCCCGGCGCGGCGGTTTGGCCGAGCCGAACGCGTCCGCGAAGGACGAGCTGTTTGAGCATCTCGCGCGCGCCTGTGCTTGAGCCCACAGGCACGGACGATCGTCCGGCTGCCAGGCGCCAGTGTTCTTGATGACCATCGGCAGGGGTGTCTGACGGTGGGTGATGCGCCAAGCGGAGCGAAGAAAATCGCTCGTCACTTCGCCGGCGCGTACTCGCAGGTGACCGCCGGGTTCATGTCGGCGAAGGCGCCGTGCGAATTGGCTTTCCAGGCCCAGACATGCAGCTCGTAAAACGGACCGAGACCATAACGATTGGGCGCGCCGGTGAAGTTGAACAACTGACCCTCGAGCGAGGCCGGTCCTTTCGACGCAATATATTCGACCGCAATCAGCTCCAGCTTGCCGTCGGGCTTGGGCTCATACATGACCGCTTGCGGATGCTTGATGTCGATGATGCCGGCCTCGATCAGCTTGGCGTTGACATAATGAATGCCCATCGCGCCGCCATCGACGCCGCTTGCGCAAGGGATCGGCGCATAACCTTCCGAAACCGCGACCGACACGTCCTTGAACCGGTCATTGGCGTCACGCACATGCTGTGCCAGAGGCTTGAGATGGTTGTCCGAGGCTGCGGCAGTTCCAGCGATCAGCAGCGGCAAAAGCGCCAGGCTACCGGCCCAGTTCCTAACCGACCCAACGACACTCATTCTTTATCTCCCGATTCACTTCGAAGAAGGTGCCGGACATTGCATCGCGAGCAATTGAAAGACTTTGCCGAGAACTTGATTTGCGCTTGAGAAGCGCTTGATTACTGCTTGAGGCCACGCGGCGGTTTGCGGGGGCTGAAGGTGCAATTTCGTTTCGCCGATCACTTGCTTGATACGAATCGGCGCGAGCTGCATCGCGGCTCCGCGCGGATCGCGGTCGAGCCGCAAGTGTTCGATCTCCTGACCTACCTGGTGCAGAATCGCGAGCGGGTCGTCAGCAAGGACGATCTCATCGCATCGGTCTGGTGCGGCCGGATCGTGTCGGATTCGACTCTCGCCAGCCGCGTCAATGCCGCGCGCAAAGCACTCGGCGACAATGGCGAGGAGCAGAGGCTGATCCGCACGATCGCGCGCAAGGGCATGCGCTTCGTCGGCGCGGTGCACACACGGCGACAGGGCGCCGAGCCTGCGCTTGCCGCCGAACCGGCGCCGGACGAGTTCCGGGAACCCACCTGCCCGGCCATGCCGACAATCGGCCGGCCCGCCATTGCGGTGCTTCCCTTCTGCAACATGAGCGGCGAGCCGGAGCAGGAGTATTTTTCCGACGGCCTCAGCGAGGACATCATCACGGCGCTCTCGAAGCTGCGCTGGTTCCTGGTGGTCGCGCGCAACTCCTCTTTCTCCTTCAAGGGCAGGTCTGTTCATATGAAGCAGATCGCCGAGGATCTCGGTGTCGGCTATGTCGTGCAGGGCAGCGTGCGCAAGAACGGGGACTGTGTCCGCATCACCGCGCAACTCGTCGACGTCGCCGCCGGCAGCCAGCTTTGGGCGGAACGCTACGACCGCAAGCTCGCAGACGTGTTCGCCGTGCAGGATGAGATCACCAACGCCGTCGTCGCGGCGATCGAGCCGCAACTCTATGCGGCGGAAAATTTTCGCGCGCGGCGCAAGCCGCCCGAGAACCTGGATGCCTGGGATCTGGTGGTGCAGGCGCTGTCGCATTATTGGCGCGTGACCCGCGAGGACAATCTCGTGACCCAAGCGCTGCTCGAGCGGGCCATCGCGATCGAGCCGAACTATGGCCGCGCGCTCGGCGTTCTTGCCGCCAGCCGTACTTCCGGGGTTTGCATGGGTTGGGTGAACATGGCTACCGCGGTGCCGGCCGCCGAACGCGCCGCGTTGGCGGCGATCCAGGCCGACAACGAGGATCCCTGGGCGCATCACGCGCTCGGCAGCATCTGTCTGCACACGCGCCGTTTCGATGACGCGCTGGCCGAGCTCGAGCTGGCGTTGCGTCTCAATCCGAACTTCGCGCTGGCGCAAGGCAATTATGGCCTGGTGCTGGCAAATTGCGGTCGCTGGGAACAAGGCGCCGACGCCGCCCGCCGCGCGCTGCGACTGAGCCCGTGCGATCCCTTCGCCGCCATCTATAGCGGCATTGCGGCCTATGCGGAGTTCGTCGGGCGCAATTACGAGGAGGCGATGCGGCTGGCGCGCGAAGCCATCCGTCAGCGCAGCGACTTTGTCGGCGCCCACCGTGTGCTCACCGCGGCCGCCGCCATGGCCGGCGAGACCGATCTTGCCAAGACCGCGCTGCAGGCGCTACGCCGCACGCAACCGAACATCTCGCTCGCCTGGATCGCGAGCCACGCCCCGATCAAGCAGGAGGCCGCGCGCAAGCACTATCTGGAAGCCTTCCGCCGCGCGGGCATGGATTAGGTCGATGGTTGCGGAAGTTGGAGCTTAGCGTGCAGTTTCTCTTTGCCGATCACACGCTCGATACCGCCCGGCGCGAGCTGCACCGCGGCTCCGCGCGGATTGCGGTCGAGCCGCAGGTCTTCGATCTCTTGACCTACCTGGTGCAGAACCGCGAGCGCGTGGTCAGCAAAGACGACCTGATCGCGTCGGTCTGGGGCGGCCGGATCGTGTCTGAGTCGACGCTGGCGAGCCGCATCAATGCCGCGCGCAAGGCAGTCGGCGACAGTGGTGAGGAACAGAAGCTGATCCGCACGACGACGCGCAGGGGCATTCGTTTCGTCGGCGACGTACGCCCCCGGCCCGAGGGCGGCGAAGCCGCGCTTGCCGCCGACCCGCCGCCAAGTGATGGTCAGCAGCCCTCACGCCCTGCCGTATCGTCATTCGTGCCGCCATCCGATCGGCCCGCCATCGCGGTGCTGCCTTTCGTCAACATGAGCGGCGAGCCGGAGCAGGAGTATTTTTCCGACGGCATCAGCGAGGACATCATCACGGCGCTCTCGAAGCTGCGCTGGTTCGTGGTGGTCGCGCGCAACTCCTCGTTCTCCTACAAGGGCAAGTCCGTCCATATGCGGCGGGTCGCCGAGGAACTCGGCGTCGGCTACGTGGTCGAGGGCAGCGTACGCAAGAGCGGCGACTGTGTGCGCATCACGGCGCAGCTCATCGACGTTGCCACCGGCAGCCACCTCTGGGCGGAACGCTATGATCGCAGCAAAGCCGACGTGTTCGCCGTGCAGGACGAGATCACCGAGGCGATCGTCGCGGCGATCGAGCCGCAGCTCTATGCGGCGGAGAATTTTCGTGCCCGGCGCAAGCCGCCCGAGAACCTCGACGCCTGGGACCTGGTGATGCGGGCACTGTCGCATTACTGGCGGGTGACCCGCGAGGACAATATCGTCGCCCAGGCGCTGCTCGAGAAGGCCATCGCGATCGACCCGAACTACGGCCAGGCGCTCGGCGTTCTTGCGGTCAGCCAAACTTTCGGGGTCAACATGGGGTGGGCGGACAGGGCCACCACCATGCCGGCCGCCGAGCGCGCCGCGCTGGCGGCGATCCAGGTCGACAGCGAGGATCCCTGGGCGCATCATGCGCTCGGCAGCGTCCGTCTGTTCACGCGCCATTTCGATGACTCGCTGGCCGAGTTCGACGTGGCATTGCGCCTCAATCCGAACTTCGCGCTGGCACAAGGCTTTTATGGCCTGGTGCTGACATATTGCGGGCGCTGGGAGGAAGGCGCCGACGCCGCCCGCCGTGCGCTACGGCTGAGCGCGCGCGATCCATTCTCCGCGATCTATTGCGGCGTTGCCGCCTATGCGGAGTTCTTCGGACGCAACTACGACGTGGCGATACTGCTGGCGCGCGAAGCCATCCGTCAGCGCGGCGATTACGTCGGCGCCCACCGCGTGTTCACCGCGGCCGCCGCCATGGCGGGCGAGATCGACGTCGCCAAGGCCGCGCTGCAGGAGCTACGCCGCACGCAGCCGAACATCTCGCTCGCCTGGATCGCGAGTCACGTGCCGATCAAGTATGACGCCGCGCGCGAGCATTATCTGGAAGCGTTCCGTCGCGCGGGCTTGAACTAGGCCTGTCGTTGCCGGAGCTGGAGCTCAAAGTGCAGTTTCTGTTTGCCGATCACACGCTCGATACCGACCGGCGCGAGCTGCACCGCGGCTGCGCACAGATCGCGGTCGAGCCGCAAGTGTTCGATCTGCTGATTTATCTGGTGCAGAACCGCGAACGCGTGGTGAGCAAGGACGATCTCATCGCGTCGGTCTGGGGCGGACGGATCGTGTCGGAGTCGACTCTCGCCAGCCGCATCAACGCCGCGCGCAAGGCGGTCGGTGACAGCGGTGCGGAGCAACAGCTGATCCGCACCATGGCGCGGAAGGGGATACGCTTCGTCGGTGCCGTGCGCATCCTGCCGGAGGGCGGCGATTCTGCGAATGCCGCGGTGTCGCCGCCAGGTGACGTCCTGGAGCCCTCACGTCCTGTCGTGTCGCCATTCCTGCCGCCAACCGATCGGCCCGCCATTGCGGTTCTTCCGTTCGTCAATATGAGCGGCGAGCCGGAGCAGGAGTATTTTTCCGACGGCATCAGCGAGGACGTCATCACGGCGCTCTCGAAGCTGCGCTGGTTCCTGGTGATCGCGCGCAACTCCTCGTTCTCCTACAAAGGCAAGTCCGTCCCGATGCGGCAGATCGCCGAGGAACTCGGCGTCGGCTATCTGGTCGAGGGCAGCGTGCGCAAGAACGGCGACTGTGTGCGCATCACCGCACAGCTCAACGACGTCGCCACCGGCAGCCAGCTTTGGGCGGAACGCTACGACCGCGACCTCGCGGACGTGTTCGCCGTGCAGGATGAGATCACCGAGGCGATCGTCGCGGCGATCGAGCCGCAGCTCTATGCGGCGGAAAATTTTCGCGCCCGGCGCAAGCCGCCCGAGAACCTCGACGCCTGGGACCTTTCGATGCGGGCCCTGTCGCATTACTGGAGAGTGACCCGCGCGGACAATATCGTCGCCCAGGCGCTGCTCGAGAAGGCCATCGCGATCGACCCGAACTACGGCCAGGCGCTCGGCGTTCTTGCCGTCAGCCATACTTTCGGGGTCAACATGGGGTGGGCGGACAGGGCCACCAGCCTGCCGGCCGCCGAGCGCGCAGCGCTGGCGGCGATCCACGCCGACGGCGAGGACCCCTGGGCGCATCTCGCGCTTGGCGGCGTCCGTCTGCACATGCGCCGGTTCGATGACGCGCTGGCCGAGTGCGAGCTGGCGCTGCGCCTCAATCCGAACTTCGCGCTGGCGCAAGGCAATTATGGCTTGGTGCTGGCAAATTGCGGCCACTGGGAGGAAGGCGCCGACGCCGCCCGCCGCGCGATGCGGCTGAGCCCCTGCGATCCTTTCTCGGCGATCTATAGCGGCATTGCGGCCTACGCTGAGTTCGTCGGACGCAATTACGACACGGCGATGCGGCTGGCGCGCGAAGCGATCCGTCAGCGTAGCGACTACGTCGGCGCCCACCGCGTGTTCACTATGGCCGCCGCGATGGCCGGCGAGACCGATCTTGCCAAGGCCGCGCTCCGCGAGCTGCGCCGCGCGCAGCCGAACATCTCGTTCACCTGGATCGCGAACCACGTGCTGATCAGGCATGACGCCGCGCGCGAGCACTATCTGGAGGCCTTTCGCCGCGCCGGCTTGGATTAGAGCATGTTTCGCCCGAACTGAAGCGTAGGGCGCGCAAAAGGCGGACACGCGTATGCTGACGAAACGCACTGAACGACGCGCCGTTGCCCGCGGAGGAGAGCCTGACGGCGGGCACGCCGCGCATCAGCTGAGCAACATTGAAATGGCGCGCATGCGGCTTTGCCCGCCCTACGGCTCGATGTGACCGGAACATGCCCTAGGGATTGATGATATCGCCCTCGGCCTTGAGCCAGCGCACGCTGGTGCGGAACGCGTCGAGCGTGCGGGCGACGTCTTCGGCACCGTGAGCGGCCGACACCAGACCGCCGGGCGCGCCCATGATGTCGACGCCGTTCGCCAGCATCGCGACGCGAAGGCGGTGGCTCTGGCCGGCGGTGCGCGACGCCTTGAGCTCCTTGAAGCCGTAGCGCTTTGGATTGAACGTCAGCGGATCGATGTCGAGGCCCGCCGGATTTTGAAAAATCTGGAACGCCGATGCGTCGCCGTAGATTCCCCACGGCACGTCTTCCTGGCTGAGGATCTCACGCATGCCGGTGCGAAGTTTCTCGGCGCTCGCCTCCGCTTTGGCGCAGACATCGTCGTGCGCGATGATCGAGAGTGTCGCGACCGCCGCGGCCGCGCAGAGCGGGTTGGAATTGAAAGTTCCCTGATGGCCGATCTTCTCCCGGCCAGCCGCCTTGGCGGCGGCTTGGTCGAGCTGATCCATGATGTCTTTCCGTCCCGCAACGGCACCGCCCGGCAGTCCGCCTGCGACGATCTTCGCCAGAACGGCAAGGTCGGGAATGACGCCGAGGCGCGCCTGCGCACCGCCGCGCGACCAGCGAAACCCCGTTATGACCTCGTCGAGGATCATGACGACGCCACGCTCTTGCGTCACCGCGCGAAGGCCGGCGAGAAATCCGTCCGGCAGCGGCACCGCGCCCCACGAGGCGCCCGATCCTTCCAGGATCACGGCCGCGATGTCGTCGCGCGCGCGGATCGTGTCGAATGCGATCGCATCGGCAGGCAGCAGGATGGTCGCGTCCACGATGCCCGGCAGGATGCCGGCCGGCACGCCGCCGTCGAAGTGCGAGTTGGAGCCGGCCGCCACCTGATCGTGCCAGCCATGAAAGTGGCCGATGAACCGCACCACCTTCGACTTGCCGGTGAAGGCGCGCGCCAGGCGTAGCGCAAGATGCGACGCCTCGGTGCCCGACGCCGTGAAGCGCACGCGCTCGGCGCACGGGATCAGGCGCTGCACCAGCTCGGCCCAGCGCACTTCGGCCTCGTGCGAGGAGCCCCAGTGCGTGCCTTGCGTCACCTGGGCCTGCACGGCCTCGACCACGGCCGGATGCGCGTGGCCGAGCAGCAGCGCGCCGTGCCCGCCGAAATAGTCGACATATTCATTGCCGTCGACGTCCCATTTGCGCGCCCCCGCGGCGCGGGCCGCATAGACCGGATAGGGCAACAGCGTGCGTGAATCATGCGTGAGCCCGGCCGGAATGGCCTTGCAGGCCTGCGCGTAAAGCGCCGCGGAGCCGGGCGTGCGCGCCCGGTACTCGGTCTCGATCCTCGAATTGGTCAAAGCCTGCATGAATTCACCGCAACAAGGTTGTGGGCAGCGTGCCCGTCTTTACCAGCCACATCACGCTGGTCAGCGTGATCACCGAGACGAACGTCCCGAACAGCACCGCGCCGGAGGCCTGCGCCACCCAGGTATCGTATTGCCGCGCCATGATGAACACGTTGAGGGCCGGCGGCAACGCGGCCATCAGTACCGCCGTATAGACCCAGATCGGATCGAATGGGCCGAGGCCTGAGAGCAGCGCCAGCACGATCGCCGGATGGATGATCAGCTTGGCGAGGATCGTGAACGGCACATCCCACGGAATCCTCTGCATCGGACGCAGCGCGACCGTCACGCCGAGCGTGAACAGCGCACAGGGCGCCGCGGCGTTCTGGAGGAATTGCATCAGCCGATCGAGCGCGATGGGGGGCTCGACGTGAAGTGCCGCGGAGGCCACGCCAAGCGCGGTCGCGATAATGAAGGGATGCAGCACGATGCGTTTGACCACCTCGAAGGCTGTCGCCGCGATGCTCTCCTGGCGCGGGCCGGAGAGCGTCATCAGGAACGGCACGAGCGCGAACAGCACCAGCGTGTCGAAGCAAAAGATCAGCGCGACCGGGACGTTGGCGGCGGCGCCTAAAGTCGCGAGTGCGAGCCCCGGCCCCATATAGCCGATATTGCCGTAGGCGCCCGACAGGCCCGCCATCGTGGCTTCCGCCATCTTGCGCCGGTAGGCCCATCCGACCACGAACGACAGCGCGAAGGCGCTCCCCGTCGCGAGCGTCGTACCGATGATGAACGGCACGTTGTTGAGTTGCTCGAGCGGGGTTTGCGCGAGCACGCGGTAAAACAGGCACGGCAGCGCGACGTAGATGATGAAGAAATTCATCCACGCGAGCCCGGTTTCGGGGATCTGCTTGTATTTGCCGCAGGCAAGCCCGAGGAAAATCA
This sequence comes from Hyphomicrobiales bacterium, assembly GCA_039649225.1. Taxonomy (GTDB): domain Bacteria; phylum Pseudomonadota; class Alphaproteobacteria; order Rhizobiales; family Xanthobacteraceae; genus PALSA-894. Next base: position 20,555 of record JBBWZU010000225.1, read on the forward strand.
GCCCGAAGAACGGCAGCGCAAGGTTGATGACGTCGAGCATGCGCGGAATTCGCCCCGAAACTGCAGCCTTCGTTTCGACAGGCGGCAATATGGGTGCTGCTATCGGGAGCGGTCGGCAGGGTCAATGCCGCAGGCGCGGCGAGGCGCTCGCACGTCGCTCAGACGCCGGCATCCGCTCTGGAAGCCGGCGTCACGATGCTGGTTCAAGCTAACTAAAGAAGTCCTTAGAACGTATACCGAAGTCCGAGCCGGCCGGCAGTTCCAAGGACGCCTTCGCGTCCCCGCACTTCGCCTTCGATATAGCTCGAGAAGTTCGGGTTCCAGATGAAGTTGAGCTTCGCAAGGCCTTGACCGAAGACCTTGCCTTCGTCGGTCGGGACGAGCGCGCCGCCGGCCGCGACCGCTACGGTGCCGCCGCGGATCTCGACGTCGCTGTAGGCCATGCCCGTCACCGTTGGCTCGACCTTCACGCCGTTCCAGTCGTAGGTGGTACCGACCCGAACCCCTCCCTGAAGCCGCCAGGTGTGCCCGTCTTCGAAGCCGAAGAATTTCGACGCGCTGTCCCAGACGGTGCTGGTGTAAGAGAAGCCGACCGTCGGCTCGACCCACCAGCTCATCACATCGAACTTGTAGTTTACGTTGTCGGAAATCGTGAAATTCGTCAGATGCAGGCCAAGGTCGGGCAGTCCCGCCGTCGAGCGGTTGAGATCGAAGAAATCGACCTTGAACGTCGCGTCCGTCGAGAAACCACCATTGACGTAAACGCCGTAAACGCCGACACCCGGACCGTCCACCTGCGCGGTCGAGCCATCATTGTTCTTGACGTGCGCCGACATGAAGCTCCCGAGTACGCCCAAGACGTAGGCGTCCGTCGCCGAAAAGATGTTGGTGACGGTCATGTCGGCTCCGCCGACCGCGCCGACAGTCGCCGTGGTGCGGCCAAGATCGACGCCGGCCACATCGGCGCTGCGCCATTCGATATCGCCAAAACCCTGTCCCCAAATCGCATATCTGACGGTTCGCACCGGCGGTTGCTGCGGCATCGCCTTGAAGACCGGGCTCTTCGAAACGGACTTCGAGGCGAAGTTCAGTATGGCGCTGTCTTCTTCGTCGGGGTTCCAGCTGTAGCTCAACGCAACGTCACGGGAGCTCCCGCGTCCCTGCAACGCATCCCGGGCTCGGACAATCCTGGTATGGGCGGCGTCGACACCAACCTGAGACGTGTTTTGCGACACCGTCCCCAAGCCGGCGCTGTTGGCGAGGGTACTGTTACAGCCGGGAGATATCGTGGCCGCGCCGGGAGAATTGATCGAGCCCGTGACGGTGCAGTTTCCGAAATTTCCCCCAAAGCCTCCTGTTGCGACATCGAATGTCATCTTGCCGCCGTTAAAGAGGCCGCCGACAATCGTGCAATTCGAGCCGGAACAGTTCAGGGTTCCGCCACCGATCGGTGACGGTGTCTGCGCCACGGCCGCGCCGCTCCAGATCGGACCCAAAGCCAATAGTGCTGCGCAGAGCGCTCCACTCAGACAGAGCCGCCGGCCAAACATCTCCGGCACGAACATTTTCCAGACATGCCTTGCGGCAAAATTCCAGGCATTGAACTGACTTGTCACGGCGCCCCCACGTCGTTGTTGCGCGGCTATCGCTGACCAACGAGACTCATTGTCCCG
>JBBWZU010000238.1:0-7629 GCA_039649225.1 Hyphomicrobiales bacterium
TGGTGCAGGCCGCCGAAGGGCGCTTCGTGATCCTGCGCAAGCCGTTCCAGCTGCCGGCGTTGGAACGGTCGATGCGCGAAATCATCGAGCGCAGCCAGAACGGAAACGGGCGCGTCGTGCCGTTTCCACAAGGCCGCGGCGCGCCGTGATCAGGTGATTTGGCGCGCAGGATGTTCAAAATAGCTCCGTCATGGCCGGACTTGTTCCGGCCATCCACGTCTTGCTTCGACAGATTTCAGAAAGAAAGCGTGGATGCCCGGAACATCAGGGCGTTTACGCCCGTCTTCGACGGGCTATGTCCGGGCATGACGGAGCTCTATTTGAAAGTCCGATGCTCTAACCGCTCTTCGCCGCCACCGGCGTGTAGAGGACCAGCCGCAAATTCGGATCGCTGTCGGCCGTGAAGGCCGCGTGTTCGTATTCGATGTCGCCGTGGCGCGGATGGCGCACGCGCTTGACGCCCTCGCCGTCGCCATCGACATCGTGCTGACCCCACCAGCGCGCGAACTCGGGGCTCGCCTGTTCGAGATTGCGCACCAGCTCGTGGAAGGCCGGATCGTTGCCCGAGCGCCCGAAATGGAGACGGAAGCGTGCGATGACGCGCCGCGCGTCGGTTTCCCAATCGAGCATGATGCCGCGATAGAGCGGCTTGGTGAAGAGCAGCCAGAGCGTGTTGCGCTCCTCGACCGGAAATTCGGCAAAATCCCCGAACACCTCCGCCATCGGCGCATTCCACGCGACGACGTCCCAGCGCGGCGTCTTGATGTGCGCGGGGTGCGGATAGCTGTCGAGCACGTGCTGCATCGTTTCCGTCACCTTCGGCGGTGACGCGCGCGTCAGCGGCGGCGGCCGGTGCTGCGCCAGCGCGAACAGGAACTCGCGCTCGGAGCGGTCGAGCCTCAGGGCGCGGGAGAGATTTTCCAGAAAGTGCGCCGAGACCTGGATGTCGCGGCCCTGCTCGAACCACGTGTACCAGCTGATGCCGACACCGGCGAGCTGGGCGACTTCCTCGCGCCGCAGCCCCGGCGTGCGGCGGCGCACGCCGGCGACGAGGCCGACGTCGGGAGGCGCGAGGCGCGCGCGGCGGCTGACCAGGAAGGCCGTGAGGTCGCGGCGTTCGGGATTGCGTTCGAGGTTCGTCATGCTGCCCCTGTTACTTCTTGTAATAGGATAACTTACTCCATACTCCTATTACATATAGGTCCCACTTACTCCGGAAGCCAAGCCCATTCGCGCTTCTCAGTTTCCGGAGAATTCATCGTGACCCAGCATGTTTCACCGGCGTCGCTGACGCCGCACCAGGCTATTCCTGCCGCGCCGGCCGGCCGCTGGCTCGGCCTCACCGTCACGCTCACCGGCGCCTTCATGGCGATCATGGACGCGTTCATCGTCAACATCGCGCTGCCGAGCATCCGCGCCGATCTGCATGCGAGCTTCGGCGAGGCGCAACTCATCATTGCGGCCTATGGCCTCACTTATTCGGTCGGCCTCATCACCGGCGGCCGTCTCGGCGATCTCTACGGCCGCAAGCGCATGTTCATGGTCGGGCTCGGCGCCTTCACGCTGGCTTCGCTCGGTTGCGGACTTGCGCCGACGCCGAGCGTGCTGATCGCCGCGCGGATCGCGCAGGGCTTGAGCGCCGCCGCGATGTTCCCGCAGGTGCTGTCATGGATGCGCGTCACCTTCACGGAGCCGGCCGAGCGCGCGCGCGCCTTCGCGGCATTGGGCCTTACGCAGGGGCTCGGCTCGATCGCAGGCCAGATCGTCGGCGGCATGATCGTGAGCGCGGACTTTTGGGGCTGGCGGCCGATCTTCCTCATCAATGTGCCGGTCGGCTTGATCGCGCTGGTGCTCGCCGCCCGCGTGCTCGATGAATCGAAAGCCCGCGCGCAGAAGCTCGATCTTGCGGGCGCGGCTTTGAGCGCCATCGCGCTGTCGTTCATGCTCTATCCGCTGATTCAGGGGCGCGAACGCGGCTGGCCCGCCTGGATGCTGGCCATGCTGGTGCTGTCCGTTCCGGCGCTGCTGATGTTCATTGATCACCAGCGCCTCAAATCGCTGCGTGACGACGCGCCGCTGATGGATACCCGCCTGTTCGGTCACCGTGCCTTTGTGCTCGGCATCGCGGCGCTGTTTCTCCTGTGCACGACCCTGTTCTCGTTCTTCGTCATTCTGGCCTTCGTGCTGCAGGCGGGGCTTGGCCTCTCGCCGTTGTGGGCGGCGTATATCTTCCTGCCGCTCGCCGTCACCTATGTGATCGCCTCTTATGTGGCAGGCCGCCTCGGCGGCGCGCATGCCCGCATGCTGCTCATCGTCGGCGGAATCGGTCTCACGCTCGGCTACGGCGCTATGGCGGCGGCGCATCAATGGCTCGCCGCCTATCCGGTGGCGTTCGTGCCGGGCATGATCTGGCTCGGCGTGGCGCAGGGTTTTTTGTTCACGCCGCTGCTCAACACCATTCTCAGCAATGTTCCAGCCCAGCACGCAGGCATCGCATCGGGCGTCGCCTCAACGATGCAGCAGGCGGGAGGTGCGTTCGGCGTCGCGGTCGTCGGGCTGATCTTCTTCGGTGCCGTGCAGTCGATGCAGGCCGCCGGCGCGGTGCAGGCCACGGCCTACACGACGGCGTTCGCGCTGGCGCTGATCTACAGTGCGGTGGCGGCGGCGGTGATGACCGGACTGCTGGCGACGTTGCCAGGGCCGAGTAAAGTTTGAGCCGCGCTTGCGACGTGACGGTATTTTCGCCGGTCATTTTTATCGATGGCGGAATCCGACGCGGTGACTTGAATTGGCGAGCCGGGCGCGAGCGCGACGAGCTGCCGCGATCGGCCGCCGCCGATTGGATCGAAGCTTAGGTTCCGTTCGTTTGAGCCATGTGGAAAGAATGCGTTCGGGATCGAAGCTGACACGCGGCGAACCATTTCTCTTCTTGGGAAGGGCGTCCGACGGCCTGAGCGTGCCGGCTACCGCGGCGGACAGCCATCTTGGCGATGGGCGGCGAGGGCTTTCTCGGCGCGGGCGACGAACCGGTCATAGACGCGCTTTTCGGCGGCAGGATATTCAAACGCGATCTGGTGCCATACGGTGTCGCCGCATGCGAGCATCGCCTTGCGATAGAAGATGCGGTCGCCCTTGAAGCCCGATGCCACGATCCAGCTCTGACCGCGCCGCCGATAGGTCACGCGTTCTCCGCCGCGCTCGGCGACGGATCGCATGTATGATGCCATGTTCGTGTCGGCGCGCTCCTCCAAAATGGTCAGCGACGCGCTGCCGTCCGGCGAGGTCAAGTACTTGCGATGCCCGTTTGGATCGGTTGGTTGCAGGATCCAGTCCGGCGGCAGGACCGCGGGAATTCCTTGGCGCTGCGGATCGGTGCTCCGCGTCTGCGCGTTAGCCGCCGTGAAGGTGAGCGCGAGAGCGAGGCCGGCAAGACAGATCGTTCGCATGGTTTTGGATCCGTGGTGTGCGATGTCTCAAAACGTCCGAGTCCCGGGTTGGTTCGCCACAGAGCAGCCGATCGTGACCTCACAGTGATTTGGTCATGAAGATGCGGCTGGTGCCGGGCGGATCGCAAGGAATTTCGCCGAACCTGGTCCATCCGTTGCGCGCATAAAATTCCGGCGCCTGGAAGCTGATCGTATAGAGCACGGCCGAGCGGCAGCCGCGCCGCCGCCCCTCGTCCTCGAATAGGCGCAGGATCTGCGTGCCGAGCCCCGTGCCGCGCAGCGTCTGCGGCACGAAGAACAGATCGAGGAACAGCAGTCCAAGCGACGTTCGCCCGATCGCGCCGCCAAGGGTCTCGCCGCTGTCCGGGTCCTTCAGCACGACGGCAAGCGGCCGCAGGTCGCCGATGCCGCTTTGCTGTTCGTTGAATGCCGTCAAGCCTCCGCCGATCGCCGCCTCGGCGGCATGGTCGACGATGTCGGTGACGAGGATGGTGGGGCGGGACATTGGGGCGACTCTTTAAATGAAGGCGGAAGCGTAACGCGGATGGAGCTCGCCGGCGAGGTTGCCCGGCGCAAGCAAAAGGAGTCTATGTCGGGCAGCGCGACCGTGCGGCGCTCGCCCACGCAAAATCCATCTTTGGAGGCCGGCGATGAAAGTTGACCGCTATCACAAGCTCCGTCTGGCAAATCATGTGCTGCATCCTGAGACCCTCATGCTCGGCTACGGCTACGATCCGCTGCTGTCGGAGGGCGCCGTCAAGCCGCCGGTGTTCCTGACATCGACATTCGTGTTCCGCTCGGCCGAGGAAGGGCGCGATTTCTTCGACTATACGGCCGGGCGCCGCCAGCCGCCCAAGGGCGAAGGCGGCGGCCTGGTTTATTCCCGCTTCAATCATCCCAACAGCGAGATCGTCGAGGATCGCCTCGCGGCCTACGAGCAGGCGGAATCCTGCATCCTGTTCTCGTCCGGCATGTCGGCGATCGCCACGACCATTCTGGCCTTCACGCGGCCGGGCGACGTCATCCTGCATTCGCAGCCGCTCTATGGCGGGACCGAGACGCTGGTGTCGCGCACGATGACGGCCTACGGCGTTGCGGCTATCGGCTTTGCGGATGGCGTCGATGAGGCGATCATGCGCGAGGCGGCCGAGGCGGCCATGGCCAAGGGGCGCGTTTCGGTGGTGATGATCGAGACGCCCTCCAACCCGCTCAACACGATGGTCGACATCAAGCTGGTGGGCCGGATCGCCGACGACATCGCGTCGCGCCAGCAGCATCGTCCCATCATCGTGTGCGACAACACGCTGCTGGGGCCGGTCTTCCAGCGTCCCCTCCCGTTCGGCGCCGACGTCTCGGTGTATTCGCTCACGAAATATGTCGGCGGGCACTCCGACCTGATCGCCGGCGCGGCGCTCGGCGCCGAGCGGATCATGAAGCCGATCAAGCTGCTGCGCGGCGCCATCGGCACGCAGCTCGATCCGCATTCGAGCTGGATGATCAGCCGCTCGCTCGAAACGCTCGCGCTGCGCATGGAGCGTGGCAACAGCAATGCCAGGATCGTGGCCGAGTTTCTGCGTGATCATCCGCGCGTCGCAAAGGTGCACTATCTGCCGTTCCTGTCCGCGGATGCGCCGCAGCGCCGCGTCTATGAGGCGCAGTGCACCGGCGCCGGTTCGACTTTTTCGTTCGACATCCAAGGCGGGATCGCGGAGGCCTTCGACTGCCTCAACCGGTTGCAGATCTTCAAGCTCGCGGTCAGCCTTGGGGGCACGGAGTCGCTGGCCTGCCACCCCGGCTCGACGACGCATTCGGGTGTGCCGGCCGACTTGCGCGCGCGCATCGGTGTTTCCGATGCGACGATCCGGCTTTCGATCGGGATTGAGCACGCCGACGATCTCGTTGCGGATCTGGCCCATGCGCTGGTGACGGAGGACTCGCCCGGGTGAGCGATTCGTCGCGGCATGAGCCGAGGCGAAAGCGGTATCCGGAGTTATTCCTCGTAATCGGCATTGACGCGGCGCGGGTCATTACGGTTGTAGTGTCAGTATAAACACGAACAAAAGCGCGGCGCGCGTACCCAGTACTTTCAATTACGCAAGGTTAATAGAAAATTTCCAGTATTGCTCCAATAGTTGACGCACGGGCTGCGCTTTCATCACCGGAATACCTCCGGCGCCCGCGTCTAGGCATAATGCCTAACTCTACGGAGCCTCCTCGATGTTCGCATCCAAGTCCCAGGCCAATGAACTCCAGGCGCTGAAGGCGACGCTCCAGGCCTTGAATCATTCGCAGGCTTCGATCGAGTTCAAGATGGACGGCACGATCATCACGGCGAACGAGAATTTCCTCAAAGCGCTCGGATACAGCCTCGCGGAAATCCAGGGCAAGCATCACAGCATGTTCGTCGCCGAGCAGGACAAGCAGGGCCTGGGCTATCGGCAATTCTGGGAGGCTCTGAACCGGGGCGAATTCCAGGCGGCCGAATACAAGCGCATCGGCAAGGGCGGGAAAGAAATTTGGATCCAGGCGAGCTACAATCCGGTCAAGGGACCGGACGGCAAGCCCTTCAAGGTCGTCAAGTTCGCGACCGACATCACGGCGCGCAAAATGCGCGACGCGGACACGCAAGGACAGCTGGATGCGATCGGAAAATCCCAGGCCGTCATTGAATTCAATCTCGACGGCACGATCATCACGGCGAACGAGAACTTCCTGCAAACGCTCGGATACCGGCTGGATGAGATCCAGGGGCGGCACCACAGCCTGTTCGTCGACGAGAAGGACAAGCAGGGCGCGGCCTACCGGCAATTCTGGGATGCCCTGAACCGCGGCGAGTATCAGGCGGCGCAATACAAGCGCATCGGCAAGGGCGGCAAGGAAGTCTGGATCCAGGCGAGCTATAACCCGATCCTCGATCTCAACGGCAAGCCCTTCAAGGTCGTCAAATTCGCCACCGACATCACGGCGAAAACCAAGCTGCAGCGGGCGATCGACCGCGATCTCGGCGTGATCGGCGACGCGATGACCAGCGCGAATGCGCAGGTCACCGGCGCGGCGAGCGCCTCGGAGCAGACCTCGGCCAATGTCCAGGCGGTCGCGTCCGGCGCCGAAGAGCTACAGGCCTCGATCAGCGAGATCGGCCGCCGCGTCACCGAAGCCTCGAAGATCTCCGCCCAGGCGGTCGACCAGAGCAAGCGCACCAACGAGATCGTGACCGGGTTGTCCGCGTCGGCGGCCCGGATCGGCGACGTCGTCAATCTGATCAACACCATCGCGGCGCAGACCAATCTGCTGGCGCTCAACGCCACCATCGAGGCGGCGCGCGCCGGCGAGGCCGGCCGTGGGTTCGCAGTCGTGGCCTCCGAAGTCAAATCGCTCGCCACGCAGACCAGCAAGGCGACCGAGGAGATCGGCGGCCAGATCGCGGCCGTGCAGACCGCGACCGATGAGGCGGTGGGCGCGATTGGCGACATCTCGACGACGATCAACACGATCAACGAAATCTCCGAGACGATCGCGGCGGCGGTCGAGGAACAGGGCGCGGTGACCAAGGAAATCGCGTCCAACATGCAGACGGCGGCCGCGGGCGTGCAGGAGATCAGCAACAAGATGACCCAGATCGTCGCCGCGACGAAGTCGGCCAACGAGGCGACCGTCAAGGTCAAGGAAGCCTCATTGGCGCTGGCGTCATAACGCGCAGGCGCGAGGCAGTCTCTCGTGGGCCATCGCCTCCGGCTCGGCAGCTAAAATTTTTTCGATACGGTCCGTGCCGCCGAAAGGGAGCAACAGCACGGGTCGCTACCAGCCGCGCGCAGCCATCCCACCTGGCTTTGCGCGGCCGGAATATTTTGCGGCGTTGTGCTGAGTGCATAGGGCGGGCAAAGCGCGAAGCGCGTGCCCGCCATGCCGGCGCGCGGGCACGGCGCAAGCGCGCCTTTTGCCCGCCCTACGAATCCATTTGAACGTCGGAAAGCGCTGCGCCACACGATCGCCCCTTGCCGATGACCCACTTGCACGCCGCCCGATTTGTTTGTATAGCATACAAACAAGCTGATGATCCCTACCATCCGGGAGCCGTCGATTGACCAAGCGCGGCGACAAGGCAAACAGCGGCGCGCCGGATCGGGGCGGCTCGCGCACGCCGCGCCACAGCGCGCGCGCAACGCGCAATGCCGGCCAGCGG